>DETU01000029.1:441-15810 GCA_002362175.1 Ruminococcus sp. UBA3280 | reverse complement strand
AAGATAATATTGTGTCAGGATTGTTATATGATTTTAGAGAAGGTCTTTTTTTAGAGTTACTCTTAATTGACTCTGATATTTTTACAGATACTTATTTTAATAATAAAGTAAGAAAAGGAGAATCTGATACTGGATTTAGAGATCTTGTATCAGGCGGTCTTCGGAAAAACAATAATAAAGAATATTATACCAAAGCAAAGAGTACTGTTCGAGATGAGCTTATAAAAGTTAACGTTCGTTCTCAGGGTACGCTTAGAGCGTTTTTTTCTTTAAAAATTAAGGAGAGAATTCTTCCACTTGTAAAAGAATCCATTTTGGAGGAAATAGTTAGGGAAAGTGATGATAATAAAAATATTAAAAATGCCAGTGATGAAGAAAAGTCAAAAGCACAAGATAGATATGATATGCAAATAGAAAAATTGTGGTATTCTCTGGAAGAAATTGTAACTCCTCAAAATACGTATTACAAAGAATTATATGATGAAATTTCCCAAAATCTAAGGAATCATAGTAATTTGGAAGATCTTTTGTCTTTACTGCTTTTAATATCCATTTTTCAAGATGATATTTATCTTCTTTATCCAAAGTATTGTTCTCGTTGGTCAGAAGAAGGCTTCTTTCCTTTCCACCCTGAAATCAAACCGCTTACCGCTGAAACTGAAGATAAAATGCCCGGTGATTCTATACCGCTTGATACAATTGATTTCTTTAGAAAAGCGCTTTCTAAAGAATCGGAACTTGGTAAAATTTCTAATATTGATATGGCTTTTCACGGTGGAACGCTATGGTTGTATGATGGAAAAAGGCACGCACTTCTAATAAAAGCCATTGAGAACGGTGTGAAAATTAGAGTCCTTATTAATACAACCACACAAGTAGAGAATATTTGTTCACATATGAGGCAACCTGGTCTACATTATACAGGATTTGAAAAGAACGCCAATGAATGGAGAATCTTTATGGAAGCTCATTCTGGTCTTGTGGAAGTTCGTGTTGCACAAATCCCATTATTACATAGGACATACATTATTAAGGGCGGATGTGATAAAGGTTGGTCAAATATAACATATTACACTTATGGTCATGATATTTCTGAAGCTCAATGTTCATGTTTTAGTAATACTGATAATATATACAGACTGTATCTTGAAGAATTTAACTATATATGGGATAAGACAAGTAAACCACTTTCTGAGTATTGCATCGAAGTAAATAATGAAATTCTAATTAATTCCAGTTTAATGGTGAAGAGTGATATAAGTCATATTTCTGATGATGTTAATGATTATGCAAGTACAACTGATAAATCTATAATTGAAGATGATTATATTTCTAGATTTTCAAAATCAATTAGCATTCGTTATCAAAAATTGATGGATAATATTGAAGATGTTAATGGCTATACATTACCTTTTGTTCCCAGCGATTTTAGTGATTTGATTGCACATAATGCTGAAGGCATTATAGAGCTTGATAGGAGATCAGTTATAAACCATGATATTGATCCTATAATATATGAAGTATTCCTTGCTCAAAAAATTGCCCGTTCTTGTGAGCAAATGGATTTTAAGAATGTTTTGCAACTAATTCACTTGACTTCAGATTGTTGGCGTTTGTTTGTTAATAGTTCAATGCAGATAATAGGATATTGGGTGTTTGTCGGTTTAAAATCAGATTCATTTAAGACTTTCTCATCCGGTACTGTTGATGAAAGCAAACTCACACTACAAGATGTGTGTTTTATTGATATGCCTGGTTGGTATAATGGTTATCTGCTTCTATCTGGCACAGTAACCGAACATAGAATTCCTTCCGTAACCTATGCTGTTTATAATTCTTGGCTACAAACATTGGAATCTTATTCAAATAATAACATATTCTTTTCAGAGATTTCATCCATGGTTGCTTCACCCGGTGGTATCTCAACGCTTACTCATATTGGTATGGAGGCTTATGCATCATATCTTTTGGGCGGAAAAATGTTTCGCTATAATTTAATTGAAATAGATAAAATTCAGTATCTAAAAAAACATTTTCCACATATGATTCAGAATTATATGAAGGAGTTGAAAAAATGAGTGCTTTTCAACAGATTAAAAAGTACTTATATGCATATAGACAATAAGCAATCTTTTCCTGACGCATCCAGAAGTTAAGATGACAAACAATCTGGCGGAGCGAACAGTAAAGTCGTATGTAATCAACCGCAAGAATTTCCTGTTCAGCGATACAGAGAAAGGCTCTGATGCCAGCGCAGCGGTCATGAACATCATTGAAACTGTCAAGAGAAATAATCTGGATGTGTACGGCTATCTGCTCTACCTTCTGACCATGCTGCCGGAAATGGGAACTGAGCCGAAAGAAGACCAGATCAAATCGACCATGCCATAGAGTTTTTCGCTGCCAGCATACTGCCGCCAGACATACAGCGAAATACAGTAGGCGTTATACTGTTGCATACAGCTGTGTACAGTTTGCGTTACACCGTAATAAACTTGAGCCGAGGTTGTTCCTCGGCTCATTTTTGTTATAAGGTGGGAGCTAGGTTTGGTTGGCGCTTATTGTTATTCTTATTATGCGATAACACTTATTTCATAATACTACTGTAATTACAGCTAAAGCAATGGTTATCTGTATAGCATAGTTCATAAATCCATACTTCAAGTACTGTCCCACGCCCCAGGATGTTTTCTTACCGCCTTCCTCTTCTATAACTGCATTATTGACCTTGCCGCTCAGAATAAAGCCAGCAGTAGCAGACCACATGAAGAGACTCGATCCCGCACAGATTGCGGCCGCATAAGCAACTGCGATCCAATCTGACTGACCGGCGAGGGGACTTTGACAGATATTGATGATTACAGGCATCATTGCTGCCGCCGCTGGACCTGCTGAGAATACGCCTGCCACCAGAGAAGTAATGACCATTATTACCATTACAAGAATCTTCGGATTGTTGATATGATTCTGGAGATAAGTAGCAAGAAGATTGAGCACACCCGTTTGGCTAACCACCTGTGCGAAGAAGAGGAACGAAGCGATAGTAAGAACGGATTTGAGATCCATTGTTTGACCGACCTTAATCTTCTTCATGGAACAGATAACCATTGCGACACCATAGCCAAGAATTGCAATAACTTCTGGTGGGATTACGTTCCGAGGAACGAAGCTCCATGCGAGGAACATTCCTACAAAAACAACTGCAAGTAATTTCAGAACGTCGAACCTGATTTTGATGTTCTTGTACTGACTTTTAAGATTGGTGACTGCCAACTTTCTGAGCGCACCATCATCATTCTCCTTCTTTACGTGAAGTCCCCAAACTGCGATCAGAACCATAGAAGTAATTGCAAAGAGTGGAAATGCGTGTGTAAGATAACTGAGAAAACTTGTGATACCACTTGTCATAATCACTATAGCCGGGAAATCTCCGACAGGGCTTGCTGCACCCCCGGTGTTGCTGAGAGCGAGAATAGTTGCAAAGAACGTGCATATATATTTCTTGTCTACTTCAAGGGTCTTGAGAAGCACGAATACGATAGGCAGGATCATCATGACTGCTGTGATGTTATTCAAGCATGAACTGATAAGGAACATCATACCACCGAACATCATAAGACACAGGCGTTTCTTACCTTTTGACATTTTGGCTATCTTAATCGCAAGAAGTTGCATAATACCGGTCTCTGCTATGAGGTTGGTAAACAATTCCATAACAATCAGAATGACCAGAACATCGTAGGAGTAGTTGCTCATTACGCTTTTAATAGGGATATCAATCAGAAGTGCTACCGAACTTCCTACAAGGAACATCGCTGAGATCAGTATCAAAGAGCCGCTTTTCTTGAGCTTATCGAGAAGAACACTCTGCTTTCTTTCAGTCTTGATATTTTTTCTCAAACCACTGCTTGAGATTACAGCTGTATTATTCATGTTCACTCCTCCATTTCTCTGTTATCCTATCCTGTCCTACCTCCATCCAGCCATCATAGCGAGCAGCTGAGGAGAGTTCGATGTAAGGGATAAACACCTTCTTGCCGAGGAAACTGTTGTAATGCTCTACCATTCTGTAGGTATCTGCCATTACCATTGCCCTATCTCCGCCCAGGTATCCACAAGTCACAAGCATTCCGTTGCTTGGATAAAGCATAGCGGGAAAATGTGGTTCTTCGAGCAGTTCCACCGTTGCTCCATGAGGAAGATTGTTCTGCAATCGTTCCTTGATCTCAGGGTCAAGATCACATGGAATAGCAATAGTCACCTCAGCTTTATTATCGGTCTGTATGAGAAGTTCCTCAATCAATGCTATCTCAGGAGTAAGAAACATATACTTACGCTTACCAAATCCGGTAAGCCACTTAACTATGTCACTTACTTTCTCCTCAGTGTCGGAATCCGGCAGGGGCATTGAAGCCCCTACCTTTTCCTGTACATCAGGACTGTCCATAACCGCAATCAGGTTGATTGCCGTGAGGAACAGACCTATTTCTTTACCAGTTCTCTGAAGATTCATTATGATACCTCCTTTGTCTTGTCATCCAAATAGGCAATCAGTCTGGAAATGACTGCGATCTCGTTCGGCGAGGAGTTCAGAATGCCGACGAAACGAGCACCCGCATCACCGTAAAGCTCTGCATAGAGGTTCTGTGCAGCTTCATCCATCGTGGGAGACGGAAATCTCACCTGAGTGTCAATACCGGAGTTTGCAGTAAGGAAGGTATAAGAACCATTCATCTTCATAAGCTGAACGGCAAGAATCTGGATCTCCGGGGGAGCGTCCTGAATTATGTAAGCCGCTGCTTGAGCAGTATCGGGATCACCGAAGATGGTATCCAGAAAAGTGAGATCGTCTTCACCGAACTCAACGTGCATCATTGCTCTCCTCTCATGAGGAGGAATGGGTCTTCCGAATCCATGACGTTCGTGAGAGGGAAGCGGCCTTCTGAACTTATGCTCATGAAGCATAGGTGGTGTGCCTTCAAGGTGCTTGTCCATTCTGTTTTCTCTTTTTTCTGTAAATATTTTCATTTGAAAGACCTCCTTAAAAATTTAGCGGATTTTGTTTACTGTAGAGCAGGTCTGCCCTCCACACAACTTAATCATACCATATTCTTGTCTCCATCATGGGAGGGATTTTTCATGCTACTTCCAGTTTGCTTGATTCATCGGTTGTATTTTTGCGAAGCTTGTTATTGAGTGTAACTACTTTCTCACATCGTTCTACCACACAGGAATCATGGCTAATGTACATGATTCCAGCACCGATACTCTTGGCATAGCTTTCAATATTAGCGAGTACAAAGTCTCTCGATTTTTCGTCAAGATTTGCCGTAATCTCATCAAATATGAACAGCTTCGGATGACGGAGAAATGCTCTAGCCAAAGACAGTCTTTGTTTCATACCACCAGAGAGAGCCTCTGACTTCTCATTGATAAAGGAATCAAGTGCTTTCTTGGAATCAAAATTGATTACAGTATCTTCATGTCCTGTTCCTGTCAAATGAACACGATAAAGTGCGTCAGCTAATTCCGCATCAGATACATCTCTGTCTATACCATACATCAGGTTTTCTCTAACACTACCTGAGATAAAGAACGAACTCTGAGGAGT
Source organism: Ruminococcus sp. UBA3280 (assembly GCA_002362175.1). GTDB lineage: Bacteria > Bacillota > Clostridia > Oscillospirales > Ruminococcaceae > Ruminococcus. The sequence continues at coordinate 10,199 of DETU01000029.1, read as the reverse complement.
ATAGTAAATCATCGAAGTGAGTTCCTTCTGGTCAAATGACGACTGATCCCGATCAAACAAACGAATAGTACCCTGAATATGGGGATAATATCTGTTCAAACATTTCACAAGAGAGGACTTACCACAACCGTTTGAACCCTGCAGTGCAATTATAGAGTCGGTAGGAATTACCAAATCTTCATACCATGCAATCTGCTTGGTTTTATCCGGATTAGTAACAATAACATCTTTAAGAACTATCTTATTTCCTTCACTCTTTTCATCAGCAGAACTGATATTGAATATTACATCAGATGGTTCAGATGTTACTTCGAGCAATGCCTTAGCTTTAATCACAGAAGAAGCGGTTTCATCCATGAAACGGTATACTTCATCAATCGGTTTAACAAGCTGCTGGAACAGAAGGCAAACTGTGATTACAGATGCACCAGACATCTTTCCGCTTGAAACGAGCACTACAGAAGCAATAAGCAGAATAATCTGGAATGAGATCTTGCAAAACTGCTTTACGCAGTCAAATGTCCCCATGTATTTATGATGTCTTTTCTCGGTATTACTGATATTCAGGATTGACGGAACAAGTCTCTTTTTCTCATACTCCTCAGCACTCATGCATCTAATAAGCTCAAGGTTCATAATGGACTGGCAGATCTGACCATCAAGAGTATTTTTGTATCCGACAATTTTTTCACGGATGCCATTCTGCGAACGAATCTGAAATACAGAAATGAGAATTATCAACGCAAGATACAGTATCATAATGCTAACCATAATCCACGGAGCGTTCAGGAAAACCTGTACAAGCGTGCAAACAGCGGTCAGAACTGTAGCAAATACATCATTGCACATGATTTTAATGAGCTGGCTAAATCCCGCAACACCCTGATTTAACTGAGCTGTCTTTTCACCACTTAAGCTGCCGGAATAATAAGCAGCGGGCATTTTAAGAAGCTTTTCAACACTGCTTTTGCGGACTTCCGATTCGTGTGTAGCGATAACGCAGTCAAGCATAACCCTGCGAAGAATAGTGATACACTCAGCTGAGAGATAGATCAATCCGAGCACAGATACAGTTAATGTTCCCTTAGACAACGAATTTATAGTGCCATTTGAGATATTATTGTAAAGCTCAGCTAATCTCACAGGCCAAATCGAGGCTAAAAGTGAGCTGACAAAGGCAAGAATAATAATGCCCACACACTTAAACTTTGTCTTTCGGCTTATAATGGAAAGGAACTTTTTCATAACGACTCCTCCTTGATGGCTTAGTAGTTGTTTGCTTCGTTGTATTTAGTATACTCCATTTTATATCTACTCGTCAATTACATTCATGCCACACTTACACATATGATTGTATATAGCTGTATTATTGTGCGTATACAATCAAGTCCCTAAATATTTCTAAAAGCTTGTTGATGTAGGTGTATCTATGTCGTTTTTCTCCATGTGACCGATGAGTATAACACTTTCATCATTAAGGCTGTTAATGACATTCAGAAAATTCTTTAAAGAACGTCCTAATTTTTATATGAAACAGTAAAATCAAGCGGAACGGCTTTTGCAGTCGTTCCGCTTATTTTTTTTATCCCACATTGAACCTGCGCATTTTTATTTCAGCGGATTTAGTTCCATAGATCGGCTGTCGCATTGTCGCACTGTTTTAGCGAGAGTGAGAGTAATTTATGCTGTAAAAAATCAAAAAAATCACCGGAAACTACAGGAAGATACCCGAAACTACCGGAAAGTTCAGTAAAACAGGAAAGTCCGAATGTTTTTTTGTCGCATTGTCGCATTGATTTTTAACAAGAGGATTCCAGAATTATATGACACGAAATGCGACACGTATCATAGTTTTATACCCCTCGTTGAACGAAAGTGCATATATTTGAGAAAACGAAAAAGCCGTAAATACGCTAAATAACGTATCTACGGCTTTTCTTCTGCGATTTTTTTAGTTTAAAAATACGCATATTATAGTGGTGGAGGCGAATACATTTGAATCAGTGTCACAAATTTTATTTTTAGCTATATATAGCCATTTATCGCACTTTTAAACACGCTGATTTTGGGTATTTTTCAGATCGTAACCATCTGAAAGTACGTATTTATATAATTACACAAAAAGCTCAATGGATACAGATTGCAGGAATGATTGGAAGAGGCAGCCTCACTGAATCCCCGTCAACGAAATTTGGCTATTTTAAGGCATATACAAGGCGTTACAGAAAATAAAATAATGCACAAAATTTATTTACGGTGTCCGCTTTTTCGCAAATTTTCAGACAAAAAAGAATAAATCACCGCTATATATCGGTGATTTATTTTTTGTAACATTTGACGTTACGCATTTACGATTGGTGGAGGCGAGGGGAATTGAACCCCTGTCCGAAAACCTGTTCATGCAACTTTCTACGGGCATAGTTTATCTATTAAAGTTCCCCGAACTAACCGCCGAAAAACAGGCTGAAAGTACAAGTAGTCCGAATACAATTCAGCGGTACGGACACACCGCCGAAACGTTCACCACTAATCGATGCCCAAATGAAAGCCGTGGTAATCAATCATAGGACAGTAGCTGACTTAAGCAGCTACCAGTGCACTATTTCTAGTAACTGTAATATTATTTCTAGCGTTTATATTTAAACGTGGCACAGTTTAAGGAGATTATACCAAGCTCCGCTCGCTTATCACACTTCAAGACCCCCGTCGAAACCTTTACGCCCCCGTTGATAAAGTCATAAAATATATGCTTTAATAATTATAACTCATAATTTCTAAAAAGTCAAGACAAATCTGATAAAAAAAAGGTTACAAATCAGCGAAAAAAGTAATATCAACGCAAACGGTGTTTTATTGATTAATAATTATAAGAATTTTTTAAGCAGACTGTAAAGAACTGTGATTTCTTTTTTTATATCATCAATATTTATTTCATAATCACCTGAAGAATCAGTGAGACTTTTCAGTAAAACAGATTTTTGACTTAAATAATCCAAAAATTCTTATTCCAATACCACAAGCTTATGAACTGAATACATATTCGGTAGTTTGATGCCTTAAACCGTTTTTATGCAATTCCGTATTCAGTTAAAGAAATTTTTCAAGAACAAATCTTCTTAAACTCAAAACATTAGCAAGATTGTCCTAAGAAGTATTGAAAATATCGTATTCCTATATATTCATAACATCAATCCTTCTGAAATATGTAGAGCGGACAAAATAAGGTTTTTGTATTATATAAAGAAAAAACGATAATAGCTAATAGCAGAATTCAAGAAAATTAACAACACTGAAAAACCATTCACCATTTTTTCTTTTCTGACGATATTTGAATTTTTCAAGTCCAAAATGATTCACTATATTCTTTCGTGCAGTAATACTGATATTACAATCCTTATTATATCTCTGCGTTCCGAAAATGTTATATCCAACTTTTATCTGATTCTCTATGCTCCTATATTTCAGTACTGCTTGACAAATTCTTAAAACTGATTTATAATTATCTATGCGGATTTTTATTTTTTCTGCTTTCTTGTTTTAAAAATTTTTTGGAAAGAGGTCCTTTTATTATGAAACATAATTTATCAGACGAAATGGATATGACAGAAGGTCCTTTACTGAAAAAAATCATTTTATATACGCTTCCTATTATTCTTACAGGAGTATTACAGCTTCTGTTTAACGCTGCTGATTTGGTGGTAGTAGGAAGATTTGGTTCGGACACTTCTGTTGCGTCAGTCGGAGCAACAAGTTCTATAATAAATCTTATTACCAATCTTTTTATAGGACTTTCTGTCGGAGCAGGTGTAGCTGTTGCACACGGTCTCGGAGCAGGCAAATCCGATGAAGTTCATAAAACAGTGCATACTGCCATACCGACAGCACTCGTCAGCGGAGTTATACTTACTGTTATAGGAATATTCGGTTCACGTTTTTTTCTTGAATTAATGGGTACTCCCGATGATGTAATAAATCTTTCGGCAACATACATGAAAATATATTTTATAGGAATAACTTCAAGTATGGTTTATAACTTCGGTTCTGCAATACTCAGGGCGGGCGGTGATACGAAAAGTCCTCTGATATATCTCACCATTGCAGGAATAGTCAACGTTATACTCAATCTTATATTTGTAATCATTCTGAAAATGGACGTTGCAGGGGTCGCTGCGGCAACGACAGTGTCACAGACTGTTTCGGCTGTTCTAATACTCCGTGCATTGATGAAAAGAGATGATGCGTGCAGACTTACTTTCAGTAAAATGCGTTTTCACCGCCGTCAGATTATAAGGATTATTCAGATAGGTATTCCGGCAGGTATTCAGGGTTCACTGTTTTCGATTTCCAATGTCATTATACAGTCGTCTATAAATTCATTTGGTTCTGTTGTAATGTCAGGAAACGCCGCCGCCGGTAATATTGAAGGTTTTGTTTATATGTCCATGAACTCTTTCAGTCAGACAGCGATAAACTTTACAGCAAGAAATTATGGTGCCGGAAAAATTGACCGTCTGTGTAAAATAATGTGGCTGTGTCTGTCATCAGTATTTGTTACGGGGCTTACTCTTGGATTTACAGCAAGATTTTTCGGTGAAAATCTTCTTTCAATATATATTCCCGACAAGCCCGAAGATATAAGTTACGGACTTATCAGAATGACTTATATCTGTATTCCGTATTTTCTCTGCGGACTTATGGACGTTACAACAGGTTTGCTGAGAGGTATAAATTATTCTGTTCTTCCTATGATAATATCGGTTGTCGGTGTATGTGTATTCAGAATTGTATGGATATATACAATTTTCAGAATACCCGAATACCATACTTTGCAGAGTCTTTACATATCGTATACAATATCATGGTCAATAACTTTTCTTACAGAACTTATCATATATATTGTACTGCTGAAAAAGTTCCGGAAAAAAGTGCAGACAGTATAAAAATAATAATTTAAGCGACCGTACAAAAAAACGGTCGTTTTTATTTTTAAATAAAACAGGTTAAAAAAATCAATTTCTGTCATTCTGAACTCGGAAGAACACGGTAAATAACACAAAAAAATATCACTTCAACACAAAAAACAGTTGACATATCACAAAAAATATGGTATGATAAACTTAAATATATTTCGTAAAAATTACTTTTCAGGAGGGATTGAATTGAAAGTAAAAAAATTATTGTCTGCAATGATTTCAGGCTGTATGGTTATTGGCTGTAGTCTGGGAATGTTTTCTGTTTCGGCGGCAAACTATAACCGTGTCGGTGTGCATGACCCGTCAATTATCAAACTGGAGGACGACAGCTATTATATTGTCGGTTCTCACCTCGCCGCCGCACGTTCTTCTGATTTGGGAAACTGGACTTTTACGGCAAATTCCGATGCAGGTACTAAAAACACAACATTCTTTAATGATATTTATAAAGACCTTGCAGTTCCTGCGTCATGGTCATCTCCGTCAAATGCGAATTATGACCTTTCGGGCAACCTATGGGCTCCCGACATCATATATAATGAGGTAATGGGCAAATACTGTATGTATCTCAGCATTAACGGCGATTCATATAAATCTTCGATAGTCATGTGTACGGCAGATAATATTGACGGTCCGTATACTTATGTGGATACCATTGTATACTCAGGATTTGAAAACAACGAAACTTTCAGCTATAAAAAAACCGACGCCGAAAAAGTACTCGGAAATAATCCCGATATATCACGCTATCTCGATAAAAACGGCAAGTGGAATGCCAATTATGGAACAAATGCCATTGACCCAGCCGTATTTTATGACGAAAACGAAAATCTATGGATGATTTACGGTTCATGGTTCGGCGGACTTTATATGCTTGAACTCGATGAAAATACGGGTCTGCGTGATTATAATGTAAAATATGATACAATAAACGACGTTTCCGACGCATATATGGGTATAAAAGCGGCAGGCGGTCACTGGGTTTCGGGTGAAGGTCCTTACATTGAATACATGGAAAACTCGGAAACAGGAAAGGGATATTATTATCTTTTCGTATCATACGGCTGTTTTAATAACGACGGCGGTTATAATATGCGTGTATTCAGAAGTGAATCACCTTCTGGACCTTATGTTGACCAGAATGGCAATTCCGCTATTTATACATCAGGCGGTGACAATATAGGCGGTAATATCGGTATGCGTCTTATGAGTAACTATAAATGGAACTGTAATGACCGTCCGAACAAGGCACAGGGACATAATTCCGTCCTCATGGACGACGACGGCAGACTTTTTGTAATTTATCATAATAAGTTTGATGATGAATACGGTTTCCATGAAGTCCGTGTACATCAGCTTATCATGAACGAGGACGACTGGCCTGTTGCAACACCTTATGAGTATGTACCCGATGAGGAAATCTCCGAAACAGGTCACACTATGGAAGCGGTTTCGGGTGAATATGAATTTATTTTCCATAAACTGAAACAGAAGATTGTTGCAGACCAGATGACAAGCGGTAATAATGCGGAAGTCGAATATTCACAGAATATTACTCTTAATACCGACGGAACAGTAACGGGTGATGTTAGCGGCACTTGGACTATGTCGGAAAATTCCGCTGATATGACTTTTACTTTTGATAACGTAACATATAAGGGAAGTTTCATAGTACAGGCTGACGAATCCGCCGAAATGACAAGGAAAATGACATTTACCGCAACAGGCAACAATACTTGCGTATGGGGAAGCAAAAAAACTGCATATGATTTTTCGGAAGATTTGAAAAACAACATAAATACCAAAAGCAAATCAGTATATGATTTCAGTTCTGTGCAGGGAACAGGTACTGACATAAGACTCAGCAATACGGAACTTATCAGCGGTATACCTTATTATATTACCAATAAATTCAGCGGTATGGCACTCGATTTATCCGACGGTAAGACAACAGACGGTACACAGATACAGCAGTGGGGACTGACCGGCGGAAGTCATCAGGAGTGGCGGCTTGTATCGGTTGATGATAATTATTTCAAGATTCTTTCAATGAAAGACGAATCAAAGTGTATAACAGTTGACGGTGCGGATAATTCAAACGGTCTCAATGTTGTATTGCAGACATACACAGGTGCAGATAATCAGCTGTTCAAAATTGTACAGGACGGTGCTTTTTACGGCATTGTATCAAAAATTTCAGGTGATACGGCAGGTCTTGACGTATACGACTGGTCAGACAAGAACGGCGGTGTAATTAATCAGTGGAATTACTGGGGCGGTGCTTGTCAGATGTGGAAGCTTACTCCTGTACGTCCCGAAATTGCAGACGGAAAATATACCATAAAAAATCTTAACAGCGGTCTTTTCATTTCTTCAGAAAATAATAATGTTATTCAGGGTGATAAGGAAAACTGGACTCTTTCCCGACAGAAAGACGGTACATACACTATACAGTCACAAAACGGTAAGGTTCTTACGGTGGAGAATAGTTCAGGCAGTGACGGTGCGGATATTTCACTTGAAAATCCTAAAGGAGACAATTCACAGAAATTCAGCCTTTATGTCAACAGCGACGGCTCGTATACACTTTTAAGTGCGGTTTCAGACAACAAATCATGTGCAGATGTATATGGAATAAGTCTTGAAAACGGTGCAAATATATGCCAGTGGAATTACTGGGGCGGTGACGGTCAGAAGTTTATTCTTGAACCTGCTTTATCTGAATCCGTTATCGGCGATGTAAATGCGGACGGAAAATTCACTGTTGCCGACGTTGTAATGATGCAGAAGTGGATTCTCGGTTCAGATGATATGACCGACTGGAAATCCGGAGACCTGCATAAAAACGGCGTTATAGACGTTTTTGATTTGGTTATGATGAAACAGTATCTTGTAAAACAGAAATAATATAAAAAAACAGTCATGCAAAAACATGGCTGTTTTTTAATCAAGTTACAAACAGTATTTTTCCGACAACTGATATATACTTCAAAAAGTTTTGTATCAGTTATCAGCAACTGCGTAACCCCTGCCGTTTTCGAGTTTTATGTACAAGAATTTACTTCCCGTATCGGCGTTTCGGTAGTCGAGGAATCGTGGACATATATAATTCTCTCCCCTGTTGTCGCAGATATAATAAGAGTGTTTTTTGGTATCTTTTTCACGGTATCCAAAATCACCGTAATCAAGAATGTAAAGGTCTTTTTTTATGCACTGAATGTCACACTTGTAACCGAAAGTCTTTCCAAACCCTCTTACAAATTCCGTTATAAAAATTTCAGTCAGAATCACAACACCTAAATAAAATTCAATTTTGTTCAGAAACATATTAGCATCATAACTGAATGACTCAAAGCCCAATAAAGTAATGTTCCAAAATATAAATAAAACTATAAAACATATCCATGTTATCTTTCCCAGACGTTCCTCATTATTAAATTTCAACTTTATAACAGATACAAGAAAAACTGAGATTACAGCAGTTTTTACTACATTCAAATTACTGTTGCAAAACAATAGACTTACTAATAATAAAACAGACGAAATAATCATAATTATCATACTTGTATAACGTCTTTCACGCATATATTTCAGCAGGCAAGTTTTCTGTTCATCATTGAGGTAAACCTGATACTGTAGCATTGAATAACCTCCGCATTTGTTCAGTTGTCGACAATAGCGTAACCCCTGCCGTTTTCAAGCTTTATATAAATGAACATAGTGTTTTCATCTGCATTACGCCAGTCAAGAAAACGTGGGCATATATACTGATTATATGATTTGTCACTTATATAATAAGGGTGTTTGTTATGAGAATTCTTGTCACGATAGACAAAATTTCCGCAAGTAATCGTATACCAATCATTTTCTATGCACTTTTTATCACAGCCGAATCCGAACGTCTTTCCGAAATTACTCACAAATACCCTAACAAATCCTATACCGCTAGCTACCATAATTAAAATACAGTATGCAGTCATTTCATCAAGTACAAATGACCCGTACATCAAACCATCAATTTTTATAAGCAGAAGCATAACAGCAAATATCACACCCATAGTCCAAAGATTTGTAATGACATTTAAACGTCTTTCACGGATATATTTCAACAAAAACTGTTTCTGTTCTTCATATAAATATACCTGACACTGTGGCATAGCCCACCGCCTTTACTGGTTACGGATTTTCAAATTTCTATCAATCTCACGTTTAGCGTCACGTTTAGCAGAATCAGCACGTTTGTCATAAAGTTTTTTACCCTTGCAAAGTCCGAGCTGTATTTTCACTTTTGAATCTTTAAAATAAATACTGAGCGGAATAAGTGAAAGACCGTCCTGCTTTACAGTACCATAAAGTTTGTTTATTTCCCTTTTATGCATAAGCAGACGGCGTACACGCATAGGGTCACGGTTAAATATATTACCTTTTTCATATGGTGAAATATGCATACCTCTTATAAAAAGCTCTCCCTTATCCACTGAACACCAACTGTCCTTTAAATTGACACCGCCGTTTCTTATAGACTTAACTTCTGTGCCGACAAGTTCTATACCTGCCTCATAAGTTTCAAGTACAAAATATTCGTGACGTGCCTTTCTGTTATCGGCAATAGTTTTAGTACCTTTTGAACGCAAGATTATCCTGCTCCCTTCCGTAAATAATCAAACAGCCCCTTTACTTTATGCAAAGGGGCGTTAATATGGCGGAGATGGTGGGATTCGAACCCACGGAGCGTGTTACCGCTCAAACGATTTCGAGTCGTTCTCGTTATGACCACTTCGATAC
>DETU01000029.1:0-160 GCA_002362175.1 Ruminococcus sp. UBA3280 | reverse complement strand
TGACCACTTCGATACATCTCCATAAATTACTATAATATTATACCACATAATTTTATAAAAATCAAGTACTTTTCAAAATTTTTTATAGATTTTTTATTGATAGCATTAAAAAAGTTATATTATATAATTAGAAAGAATAATATTATAACCAAATACGCAT
>DETU01000096.1:23296-24083 GCA_002362175.1 Ruminococcus sp. UBA3280 | reverse complement strand
GTATTATTATGAAAAAAATGAACGCTTTATTTACAGCTCTCACTCTCGTAATCGCAGCTGCAACACCAATGGCATCGTCCGCAATCTCTGCCACAACGGATAGCAAGAGTCAGATAACGCTTTCCAAAACCTATAATTCACACTATACGATTCACATTCCTGAAGAAAATCCGACACTCAATGCCGACGAGGTAAAAGTTGATTTCGGTGTAACAGGTTATCTGGAATACAATGAAAAGCTGATAGTCAGTGTCAACAGTAATAATGGTTGGCAGCTCAAAGACAGCAATACCGACAATGAAAACGGCATCACATACAAAATGAAAGCAGGTGAAAAGGTTATCACAAGCGAAGATAATGACGTTATATCAGTCACATCAGCAGACAATAACACCAAGGTAGATACTCCGCTTACGTTCTATGATTTCGGAGAAGCCGTTTATGCAGGTACATACGGAGATACACTTACTTTTGAGGTAAGAACGGAAAATGTCTCCAAGGAAGAAATAACAACAACTACTACTACAGAGGTTAACACTCCTGATGACAACACTACTGAGACTACTACCACAAATTAAAAACTTTTATCAATAAGCTAAAACACTTTTAGTTTCATAGTTTGGAATCACACCTGTTTCTGACAAAAAACAAACCCACGTAATTACCTATATTACGTGGGTTTATGTACTTTATTTTTCAAATGAATCAGTATTGTTGATTTTTTTAACTCTGCTATTAGCCACTTCCTCACAATTATCACATTGCTTTACAAAAATATAAATATCAT
>DETU01000096.1:18227-23040 GCA_002362175.1 Ruminococcus sp. UBA3280 | reverse complement strand
CATTACAAAAATGCAATACAAAACGATTAAAATATGATAAAATTAATGCAATTCAAAGAACGTTATTTTAAAATGATAAATCATTATATATTTAGGAGGGCTTAAAATGCATTTAAAAAAATTAACTTCGATAATGACCGCACTCATATGCAGTGTCGGAATAACTTCATATCTTCCCACAGTTGCAGAAAAGACTTTTGCCAGTGAACAGGTCAGCAACGATTTTGAAGTGAATTATGATGGCTGGTACGGTAACAGTGATACAGTTCAGCTTACAGCGGAAAACGATAAAGGTTACAACAATTCAAGAGGAATGACCGTTTCGGGACGTACTTCTGCAAATGATGGTGCAAGTTCTTCAAAAGGTTTTTATCTTTCAGGTGCTGTTGACTATAATTACAGCTTAAAGGTTTACAGCGAAACAGATGAAACTTTCCATTTAAGTCTGCTCTGCATTGATGAAGAAACAGGCACTGAAACAGTTATAAATCTTGCTGACAAAAAAGTGAAAGCAGGAAAATGGACGGAAATTTCCGCAGATTATAAAGCTCCTGCAAACAGTTATGAATTTCGACTCACCTTAAACACAGACAGCGTAAACGATTTTGTTTTTGATGAAGTGAAAATCACATCAAAGAACGGACTTTCCGCCCATGCAGCAGGTGAAAAGGGTCTTAAAGACGAATTTGCGGATTATTTTCGTGTCGGAAATATTCTCAACGGCAGTACGGTAAAAAATTCTGCAATTACCGCAAATATTCTAAAGGACTGCAACAGTATAGAGTGTGAAAATGAAATGAAACCCGACGCTACACTTGTAAAATCACAGTGTAACGGCACGGAAATAGGTGTTTCACTTAATCAGGCGGCAGCAATAATGGATTTCTGTGTACAAAATAACATCGCTATGCGTGGACATACTTTTGTATGGCACAGTCAAACTCCCGTATGGTTCTTCAAAGAAAATTTTGACGCTAACGCCAACTGGGTAACGCCCGATGTTATGGATAAGCGTATGGAAAGCTATATAAAGAATATGTTTTCAGCAATAAAACAGCAGTATCCGTCACTTAATCTTTTTGCATACGATGTGGCAAACGAATGTGTAAGTGATGACTCCAACAGAACAGCTAATTTTGGCGGTGCAAGAGAACCCGGTGACAATAATGCAGAAGGCGGTAAATCAGGCTGGGTGGCTGTATACGGAAATAACAGCTTTGTTGAAAAGGCGTTCGCTTATGCGAGAAAATACGCTCCCGAAGGCTGTGACCTCTATTACAACGACTACAACGAATATTGGGACCATAAACGTGATACTATATATAATATGTGTAAATCCCTGTATGAAAAAGGACTGCTTGACGGTGTAGGTATGCAGTCACACGTCCCTGCAAACGCAACAGGTTTTGCAGGAACTGATTCCTATCTTGAGGCAATGAGAAAATATCTCTCAATCGGCTGTGACGTTCAGGTTTCGGAACTTGACATATCACTTGAAAATGGTAAATATTCGCTTCAGGAACAAGCGGAAAAATACAAGGCTATTTTTAAAGCCGCTATGGACTGGAACTCTAATCCACAGTCGGACGGACGTGTAACGCTTGTTGCGATATGGGGTCCGAATGATGCAAACTCATGGCTTAAACCGGGAAGTGACGCTTTACTTTATGATTCAAACAATCAGCCTAAACCTGCATATACCACTCTCACTTCAATGATTCCGCAGTCTGAATGGGGCGACGGAAGCAACTATCAGGGTGGAACAGTCAAGCCGATTGAACCTAATGAATACGGCTGGTATTTTGCCGACGGATTTGAGGGTAATACGTGCGACTGGAATATAAGAGGCTCGGGAGAAGTTATCACAAGTGGAAGAACTTCATATGTTGGTGATGAATCACTTTTGGTTAAAGACAGAACAAATGCATGGAATGGTGCTTCAAAGTCCCTTAATCCGAGAGCTTTTTCCGCAGGAAACGAATACAGTTTCAGCGCAAATGTTATGTACTTTGACGGCAGTGCAACAGACAAATTCTATCTTAAACTCCAGTATACAGACAAAAACGGTGATACTCAATATGACACCATCGCAGAAGCCACAGCAATAAAAGGTGAATGGGTACAGCTTGCAAACAAAAATTACATGATTCCGTCCGACGCTTCAAATATGCAGATTTATATTGAAACTGCTGAAAGTACAAATAATTTCTATGTCGATGAGGTTATAGGTGCTATTGCAGGAACTACAATTATTGGTGCAGGAGAATCCAAAAATATTATTCTCGGCGACATAAATTCAGACGGCATAATCAATTCATTTGATATGGTAATGGCAAGAAAAGGTCTTGTAAACGGTTTCAGTGAATCGTCAGAAAAGGTTTCTGCAGACGTTGACCAAAGCGGTGAATATAACATTAATGATGCTGTTCTTATTCAGAAGTTCATTCTCGGACAGATAAATGAATTTCCCGTATCTGAACCGCCTGTTATTGAAGTTCCTCCCACAACCATGCGTACAATGTCGGAATATACTCCTTTAGTTCAGAAAAACGTGGTTGAATTTGAAACCGCTGACTCAAAACAGGAAAAAGCAGGAGTGCAATACGGTACGGTAAAATCAGGAACATATTACTCAACTACCTGTAATCGCAATAAGCCTTATAACGTCCTGCTCCCTGCAAACTATTCTGAAAACAAAAAATATCCCGTTCTTTATGTTCTGCACGGATACTGGGAAAATCAGGACAGAATGATTATTAAGGGCAACGATACTATGCACACCCGTCAGATTATCGGAAACGCCATTGCCGAAGGTGATGCGGAAGATATGATAGTTGTATTTCCGTATATCTATTCAAGTGCAACTCAGGACAGCTGTTCCGCTATGGACGACGCAAACAATGCCGCATATGATAACTTCATAAACGACCTTACAAAAGACCTTATGCCTCATATCGAAAAGACATACAATGTAAAAACAGGAAAAGAAAATACTGCGATAACAGGTTTTTCAATGGGTGGCAGAGAATCACTTCTCATTGGTATGAATCGTCCTGATTTATTCGGATATGTAGGTGCAATCTGTCCTGCTCCCGGAGTAACGGGAAGTTTCAAATGGAATTCTGAAAAGGAAGCACCGTCACTCCTGTTCATTACGGCAGGAAGCAACGATACTGTTGTTTATTCAAATCCCGAAACTTACCATAATAATTTTGCAGGCAACAATGTTCCGCATATATGGCATTATGTAAACGGCGGTTATCATGGTGATAACAGTATTCATGCACATATCTATAACTTTGTAAGAGCAGTTTTTAAAGCATAATTAAAAACGCATTAAATTTGCTGATTACTGCACAATCAGTTGTTTAATAAAATAATTTAAATGGGGGATTGTTTCTTTATCGGTGACAATCATAAGAAAACTGTGGTGAAATATCCACGGTTTTTTTATTTACCGATATGATTTTTATCCCTGTATTCTTTCGGAGTAATTCCCGTAATTTCCTTGAATATCCTTGTAAAATGACTTTGTGAGGAAAAACCGAGGTAGTCGCTTATCAGGACAAGACTTTTATTTGTCTCGTAAAGAAGTTCCTGTGCTTCCTGAATTTTTTTCAGCTTAATAAAATCAGAAAGATTCATACCTGTCTGCTTTTTGAACTCTGTTGTTATTCCGCCTCTGCTTTTTCCGAAATAATCCGCAATATCAGAAGTTTTGATAGGTTCGGAAATATGTTTGCGGATATATTTGGAAATTTCAGTGACCATTTTTGAATTATGTCCATTATACTGCTGAAGCTTTTTCACCCTGTCTGCATAGTCAATTATCATATGATACTGAAGATTTTTTATACGGTCAATATTGTCAAGAGATTCACATTTTCTGATATACATTTCCTCAATTGAAAAAATTTCATCAACATCAAGACCTGCTTCAATTGAAGCACGTGCCATAATAGTCTCAAGTTTTATGAAAAAATTCTTGTTATGACGGAGCAGATGCGGAGCAAGATTTCCTGAACTTACAGACGGAATTTTTGTTGCACCGTCAATCAGACCGCCAACATCACCATTCATCACTTTTTTAATCATATCCTTTTCAATTGCATAGGAACGGGCGTTGTTGGTGAAAATTTTTTCACCTATATAAGAAATTTCGGTTTCTTTTATGTCAGTGGATATGTTGTTCTGTTCTGAACTTTTTATCCTTATATCTGATATATTATACATTGTTTTGTTTACAGAAAAATTATACAGAATAATCGCCTGAATAAGAGTATCAAGATGTATTCCTGAAAGACTTTTTATTGACGAAGTAAAAACCGGAATATCATTTTTTTCTATTCCAAGCATGAATCCGAGTTTGTTAAATTCATGTTCCGACAATCTGATTTCAATTACAGGTCCTGTTATAAATTTATACTGTCCGCAGTTTACAATACCATAATAAAAAGTATCATCATATACATAATAGCTGATTTGTTCACGTTTTTGAATTATTTCGTCAAAACACAACGAAACAGGGTCAGCAATCAGATTTGCGGTTGAATGAAAGAATAAAAGTTCATTTTGTTTATAAAGTCTTACGGGAAAACCAAACATATTCGCAAATTCACGGTTTATGTAAATAAGTTCTTCCTGCGTGATGTCAGGAATTTTTTCATAATCCATAATTGACACTCCTTAAAATATTACATATTAACATTATACTATACATCGTGAAAAATTTCAACTATGAATAAAAATATCACATTACAAAAATATCATTTCACTAACAAATGTGCAATACAAATGTTTACATATATGTTAG
>DETU01000096.1:0-18031 GCA_002362175.1 Ruminococcus sp. UBA3280 | reverse complement strand
TATTAAAATTATATGAACGATATTTTAACAGGAGGTAATTATGAAAACTAAAAAATCTGTAAAAAGGCTTTTGTCTTTACTGACATCGTCTGCCATGATATTTACATTAACGTCGGCACTACCTGAACAAAGGAATGTTGCAGCTGCAAGTGAAGTGGTAATTGACATAAACAAAGAGTATCAGACAATACGTGGTTTCGGCGGTATCAATCACCCCGAATGGACAGGAGCTGACCTTTCCGAGTCTCAAAGACAGACAGCTTTCGGCAACGGCAAAAATGAACTCGGACTCACTGTACTCCGTGTGTTTGTCAATCCCGACAAGAATCAGTGGTCAAAAGCTCTCCCGACAGCACAGTTTGCCACAAAAATGGGGGTCACTATTTTTGCGTCGCCTTGGGAACCACCTGCAAATCTCGCAGAATCAGGAGGAAGTAACGGTAAACTTCATATTCCTAAATCCAATTATGCTGCATACGCACAGCACCTCAATGATTTCGGTACTTACATGAAAAACAATAATGTTGACCTTTATTCAATATCAGTTCAGAATGAGCCTGATTATGCTGAGGAGTGGACATACTGGTCAACAGACGAAACTACCGATTTTATTGCGAACTATGGTGACAAAATAACAAGTACAAGGCTTATGTCCCCTGAATCTTTCCAGTATGCTCCCGAAAATGCCTCATGGGTCAAGGACGGAGGAAAGAAATTTTATCGAAAAATCCTTAACAACGCTAAAGCTATGCAGAATTGCGACCTTTTCGGTACTCATATGTACGGTACGACAAGAGACTGGATGGACTTTCCCGACCTCGAAAATTCGGGTAAGGAAATATGGATGACAGAAGTGTATGTTCCCAACAGCGATACCGATTCCGCAAACCGTTATCCCGAAGCCGTACAAGTAGCGGAAAATATTCATAACGCCATGGTTGTCGGAAATATGAGTGCATATACATGGTGGTATATCCGCAGACATTACGGTCTTATGACTGAGGACGGCAAAATAAGCAAACGTGGCTACTGCATGGCACAGTATTCAAAATATGTACGTCCCGGTGATGTGCGTGTTGACGCTACAGAACAGCCCGAAAATGATGTTCTTGTTTCTGCATACAAGGGTGATGATAATCAGGTAACGATTGTTGCGGTAAACAAGGGGGAAAAAGAATATACACAGAATTTCAGAATAGACAATGAAAATATTTCGGACGTTGACCGATACAGAACCTCCGCAAATGAAAATATCGCTCCTACTCTTAATATGGAATTTAACGGCGATAATTTCTATGCACAGCTTCCTGCAAACAGCGTTTCAACATTTGTTGTTACCCTCTCCGATGAATCTGACGAGCCTAATGAATACGGCTGGTATTTTGCCGACGGATTTGAAGGTAATACGTGCGACTGGAATATAAGGGGTTCGGGAGAAGTTCTCACAAGCGGAAGAACTGCATATGTAGGTAATGAATCACTTCTTGTAAAAGACAGGACAAATGCATGGAACGGTGCTTCAAAAACTCTTGGCATGGCATTTAAAGCAGGAAACGAATACAGTTTCAGTGCAAACGTTATGTACTTTGACGGTGAAGCAACAGATAAATTCTATCTTAAACTCCAGTATACCGACAAAAACGGCGATACTCAGTACAGCACCATTGCAGAAGCTACAGCAATAAAAGGTGAATGGGTACAGCTTGCAAACAAAAATTACAAGATTCCGTCCGACGCTTCAAATATGCAGATTTATATTGAAACTGCCGAATCAACAAGTAATTTCTACATAGACGAAGTTATAGGTGCAGTGGCTGGAACTTCAATTATTGGTGCAGGAGAATCCAAAAATATTATTCTCGGCGATATAAATTCGGACGGCATAATCAATTCATTTGATATGGTAATGGCAAGAAAAGGTTTTACAAACGGTTTCAGTGAATCATCAGAAAAGATTTCCGCAGACGTTGACCAGAGCGGTGAATATAACATTAATGATGCTGTTCTTATTCAGAAATTCATTCTCGGACAGATAAATAAATTTCCCGTTGCTGAAAAAGTAATTGATACAGCTGCTATGGAAAAACTTTTTTCTTCAGTAAACCCGACAGGAAGCTACAAAAAATCCGGTGAAAACAATCCGTTATATACACAGAGATTCGGAGCAGACCCCGGAGTTATGGAGTACAACGGCAGAGTGTATGTATATATGACAAATGATGTTGTCGAATACGACGCAAACGGTAAAGTTACAGAAAATACTTACGGACAGGTAAATAAAATCAACTGTATTTCCTCCGACGATATGGTAAACTGGACTGACCATGGTGCAATAAACGTTGCTGGTCCGCAAGGTGCGGCAAAATGGGCAAATCTTTCATGGGCTCCGTGTGCGGCTCACAAGACCATAAACGGAAAGGAAAAATTCTTCCTTTATTTCTGCAACGGCGGAAACGGTATATGTGTACTTACTGCAGACAGTCCGACAGGTCCGTGGAGCGACCCTCTAGGTCATGCTCTTGTAACAAGAGATGTGCCTAACTGCAATAATATTCCATGGCTTTTTGACCCTGCCGTTTTTGTGGACAGCGACGGAACAGGCTATTTATGTTTCGGCGGAGGAGTTCCCGAGGGAAAAGAAGCAATGCCTTCAACGACAAGAGTTGTAAAGCTTGGCGACGATATGACAAGTATTGTTGGTACTCCGTCAACAATAAATGCTCCGTATGTCTTTGAGGACTCGGGAATCAACAAAATCGGCAACAAATATTATTATACATACTGTTCAAACTGGAATACAGGTGGAAATCAGTACGGACTTTCTACGGCAGGTATAGAATATATGGTTGCGGATAATCCGCTTGGTCCTTACACATACGGCGGAGAACTTTTTAAGAATCAGGGAACTTTCTTTCCGGGAATGACGGGTAATAATCATCACTCTATTGTTGAACTCAATAATCAGCTTTATCTGTTCTATCATTCAAGACCCGTTGAAAAAGCTATGGGAATTGACGGAAATTACAGAAGTCCGCAGGTTGATAAAATCACTATGAATGGTACAAAAATGAACACGGTAACAGGTACTATGACCGGAGTTGCACAGCTTAAAAAGCTGAATCCGTATTCAAAGGTACAAGCTGAAACAATGTCAAATCAATCAAATAATATTTCTGTAAACGGTCTTGGCGATACTACAGTACATGGTACAAAGGGCAGCTGGATTTCTGTAAACGGTGTTGACTTCTCAAAAAACACAAAAACTCTTACCATAAAAGCATCATCAACCAACGGAGCGGTAATAAAGGTCTGCAAGGGTGATGCAAAGGGTGAAGCAGTTGCCTATGCGGAAATTCCTGCGAATATGTCAGAAATAAAAGTACCTGTCAACGCTTCTCTCAGCGGAAGTACAGATTTATGTTTCCTGTTCAGCGGAGATGTTGATTTTGATTATTGGTACTTTTCATGAACTAAAATAAAAAAATATTCATAATATATTTTAAATAAAAATACTTCTCAGTTATTGCATTGCCTTAACTGAGAAGTATTTATTTCTGTATAAATTACCTGTTCTTAAACTAAACAGCAAAATTGCCAAGAAGTTATTTTACAGTCATAAACGGAAAAATACAATGTTCAATTTTAGTAAGTTCATTTTCATCTTCAGAATCTATTCTAAGAATTAAAGGTTTACTTAAATCCAAACTGAAAATACCCATAATTGATTTTGCATCGACAATATATCTTTCTGATATGATATCAAAATTACAATTATATTTCATTACTGTGCTGACAAACATCTTTACATCATCTACTGTATTCAAACGAATATTTACTTCTTTCATGATATTCTCCTTTATATTGATATGTTCTTCTCTGCAAATCTGTAAATCTCATCACGTTCAGGCATTACCTTTAACGCACCTTTTCTCGTTGTAATGATTGCAGCAGCAGTATTTGCGAATATAAGCATTTCTTTCAGTTCATAATCTGAAAAGTCTTTCATTCCATATTCCAGAACCTTACTCAAAATACAGCCACAGAATGTATCACCTGCTCCGGTAGTTTCAATTGTTTCAGCAGGAGTAATCGGTGCAAAGGCATATCCCGTTTTTGAATATGCTCTGCTTCCGTTATTACCAAGCGACAATAAAACCAATGGAATATCATATCTGTTTCTCAGCTTTTCAATTGCTTTATCAAAATTCGTTTCATCGGTCAGCCACTGAATCTCATTGTCAGATATTTTCAGAATATCACAATGCTTTAATCCATACTCTATCTTTTCTCTTGCAGTATCAAGATTATCCCAAAGATTTTCACGAAGGTTAGGGTCAAATGACAGAATACACCCTGCCTTTTCAGCAATTGATACTGCCTTTTTTGTTGCGGTTTCACATATCGGATTCGTCATGGACAGCGAACCATAATGAAAAATCCTGCTGTTTTCAATTATTTCCGGATTTACATCTGACTCATTCAGCATCATATCCGCACCGGGATTCCTGTAAAATGAAAATTCCCTGTCGCCACCGTCAAGTGTATGCACAAATGCAAGGGTTGTATTAACAGTTTCATCTTCTGTAAGACCGGTAATATCAATACCTGTTTCAGAAACAGCCTGTTTCAACTGTCTACCGAAAATATCTTTTCCCACCTTACCGATAAAAGCAGTTTTATATCCAAGCTTAGAAAGCATTGCAAGCACATTGCAGGGAGCTCCTCCGGGATTTGCCTCCATTATCGGATTCCCCTGCTGACTGATTCCATTTTCCGTAAAATCTATCAGGAGTTCTCCTAAAGCACATATATCAAACTCAGGCATAATTATTCCTCCAATACATAAATTTCTGTATTTTCATCGGTACTAATTTCGTCGTTCAGGTCATAAACAGCATTTGTAATTACATACTCACCGTTATTTACATATACCTCAATAATATTTTCGTCAACGTAAATTTCAAGAGAAAAACCATCTTTCAATTCAGGCGTTTCACAAATATTCAGAAGTTCTTCATGACCCTTTATAACCGCACGTCTGTCTGTAATTATCTTTCCGTTTTCACGTCTGATAATATATCCGCCTATGCTGATTGATTTATGTTCAGCAAGTTCCGCTTTCACCATAAAAGGCTTTTTCATATCGGGCATATCCGTTTTTATGGTGAACTTTTCTGAAATTTCAGGATACGGACGAAAATAAATATGATTATTCCGCACTTCACAGACTCTCGGCATACTAAATAATCCGATAGCGTTATTTTTCATTGGTTCTGGCATTCTCAGCCATGCAACTACAATTCTTCTTCCGTTTTTGTCAGTTGTACTTTGAGGAGCATATAAGTCAAGACCATAATCAAGATATGTCAGGTTTTTATTAATATCCATATGACAATCCGATTCTCTGAAGTCAGCTAAAGTACATACAGACTGATTTCCCTTTTTTTCGTCCATCGGAGAAAAGATAATAACTCCCCTGCTGTCCGTTTCAAAATAATCGGGACACTCCCACATCCAGCCCATATTGTCACATGAAGCATAATTCATGTATTTCCAGTTCAGTAAATCACTGCTTCTATAAAACAAAACCCTACCAACATGATTTACAGTACTTCCCAGAATCATATACCAGTTCCCGTCTTTACCTTTCCACACCTTTGGGTCACGGGTATGAATATTGTCGCCGATTTCTCTGTTTGTCAGCGGAGGAATTATTGTTTTCTTTTCATTAAAATTGTCAAATTCAAATCCGTCGTTCGAACTTATATGAAGCTGTGCAGAAATAAAGCTGTCATTCAAACTGCAATTTACATTTTCGGGGTCAATATCCGTATAATGCACACCGGTATAAAACAGATGCATTTTTCCATTATCCTCTACAGCACTTCCCGAAAAACAGCCGTCGCTGTCATCTGTTTTTGTGGGAAACAAAGCAATGTCAAGATGTTTCCAGTTTATCAGGTCATCGCTTACCGCATGACCCCAGTGCATTCTTCCCCATCTGGAAGCATAGGGAAAATGCTGATAAAAAAGATGATACTTTCCCTTGTAATATATGAAACCGTTCGGGTCATTAATCCAGCCTTTCGGTGCTTTAAGATGAATAGTATTCATTACGATACCTCCTTAAAATATGCTTTCTTCAGTTTCTTTATCAAAGAAATGGATTCTTGCCGGTGAGAATACAAAGTCAATTCCATCTCCTACCTGACTTATCTCATATTTTGATACCCTTGCAACTGTATTGACTCCGCCGAATGTAAAATAAAGATTATTTTCGTTGCCCATAACCTCCGTATTTTCTACAACAGAGTGCTGTATGGAGTCTTTGTATAAATCAAGATTCTGTGAATCAAGCTTTATATCCTCCCCTCTTATACCAAGAATAAGACCATCTTTTTTACCGTTAAGACGGGTAATAATGTTTTCGGGCAGATTTATTTTGCTACCGTCTGCAAACATAACTGTATTGCCTTTTACAGTAACGTCATAAAAATTCATCTGCGGTGAACCAATAAATCCGGCAACAAATTTATTTACAGGACGCTCATAAAGTTCCATCGGCTTGCCGACCTGCTGTACAATACCGTCTTTCATGATAACAATTCTGTCAGCCATTGTCATGGCTTCCACCTGGTCGTGAGTAACATAAATAGTTGTACTTCCTAATTCTCTGTGAAGTTTACTGATTTCGTTTCTCATGCTGACTCTCAGTTTTGCATCAAGATTTGAAAGCGGTTCGTCCATTAGAAACACTTTCTGATTCTTAACAATTGCACGTCCCAGTGCAACTCTCTGACGCTGACCGCCTGAAAGATTCTTCGGCTTTCTCTTGCGGTATTCTTCCAGTCCAAGAATTTTAACTGCCCAGTCAACCTTTTTCTTAATCTCATCAGCGGGAACTTTCATATTTTTCAGTCCATAGGAAATATTTTTTTCTACCGTCATATGAGGATAAAGTGCATAATTCTGAAATACCATTGCAATTCCTCTGTCACGGGGAGCTGTTTCATTCATTACCTTTCCGCCTATTTTCAGTTCGCCTGAAGTAATATCCTCAAAACCTGCTATCATACGCAGTGTAGTTGATTTTCCACAGCCCGAAGGTCCTACAAATGCGATAAACTCTTTTTCTTCTACGTTAAGGTTAAAATCCGTAACGCTGTTTTTTTCTGCACCTGCATATTTTTTGCAGATATTTTTCATTTCAATAAAACTCATAAATCAGCCCTCCTTAGAACCTGTTGATACAACGCCCTCGACAATCTGTTTCGAGAACAACGAATAAATTATAATAACCGGAATTGTAATCATAGTAATAACCGCAAGCGTCTGACCCATTGTTGTGTTGTCATTGGACGTAATTGAATTAAGTCCGATTTGTGCTGTCAGCAGGTCGCTTGATGTGAATACCAGCGACGGCCAGAGATAATCATTCCATACACCAAGAAAAGTAAATACACTTACAGTTGCAACAACTGTTTTTGACATCGGCAGAACCATTGTAAAAAAGTACTTTATCGGACTGCAGTAATCAAGCTGTGCGGCTTCATAAACATCGTCGGGTAGGCTCACAAACACCTGACGGAAAAGAAAAATATTAAATGGATTTACTATCATAGGAAGAACATAACCGATAATATTGTTAAGAAGTCCAAGTTTAGCTATTGTCAGAAAATTAATTGTTATAATAGTTTCAGACGGAATAATCATCAGCATCATGATGATTAAAAGCCATTTATCAGCAAAGGGAAATTTTATTTTTGCAAGGGCATATCCTGCAAGTCCATTTACTACAATTCCGAGAACTATCAAAATTGCCGCATAAAACAAAGTATTCACCATGTATCTTAAAAAACTTGTATCTTTGATTATCGTGATATAGTTATCAAAAAAACTACCATTTAAAGCAGGGGGGATAAATGCGGCTGCGGAATTCATATCGGCTGTTATCAAAGCATCGCCTTTGAATGAATTTGCAAGCATCCATACAACAGGAAAAAGGAAAAACAACGACATGATTAACATAAATACAGTCAAAATCCAACCGCTTATTTTTTTAGCTTTCGTTTTCATTTTTTCTTTTCCTCCTTATCCCTTGTCAGAACATTCTGAATAATCGTAAGAATTATAACGAATACAACGAATATAACAGCCATAGCAGACGAAAGACCGATTTCCCAGTTGACTGTACCGGTTTCATAGATGTCATAAACTAATGTATATGTTGAGTTTGAAGGACCTCCGCCTGTCATTACCATTGGCTGTACTATCATACGAAATGCACCTATAGTAATTGTAATAAATACAAATATACAAAGCGGTTTCAGTTCGGGAAGCGTAATATCTCTGAACTTTTGCCATGCACTTGCGTGGTCCATTTCAGCCGCCTCATAAAGTGCAGGATTTATTGCCTGCAAACCTCCGAGAAAAATTATCATCTGATAGCCTACACCCTGCCATACACTCATAACAGCAATAGAGGGCAAAGCTTGTTTTGCACTGTGTATAAACGGCTGTGCATCTATTCCGAATTGTCCGAGAATCGTATTGATAATACCTTCAGGGCTGTATATTTGCATCCATAATGTAGATACTACCGCCAGTGACATAACCACAGGAATAAAAAATGCCACCTTAAAATATTTCTTGAAATGTGCCACTTTATTGACCAGAAGTGCAAGTCCCAATGCACCAAGACCCTGAAGCGGAACAATAATTGCAACGAATCCGACCGTATTCCAGAAAGCTTTTGTAAAAAGTTCGTCCCTGAATATTTTTTTAAAATTTTCAAATCCCACAAAATGCGTATTATCGGGACTTAATGCAAAGTAATCCGTAAAGCTGTATATCAATGTCAACAGCATTGGAACAAATAAAAACACAATCATTAAAATCAGTGCAGGTGTGAAAAATGACATACCCATAACGGCATTGGAGCGTCTTTTTTTCATATTTTTTACCTCCTTATATATCGTTCAAGTTTATCGTTGATACGTTCTGTTGCTTTATCAAGCTGTTCTTCTGTATTCTTTCCGCTCAGTGCAATATTTTCAAGCGACTGCTGAAACATAGAACTAAGCTGTGGATAAGCCGGAGTTTTCGGACGAGGATGACCGTAATCCCTTAACTGCTCATAAAGTGCTTTGTAATTTTCATCTTCTGTAAAAAGACTTATCTGTTCATATGCTTCATAAGTTGACGGCAAACTTTTTGTTTTCTCAAAAAGCATGAGTCCGCTTTCAACACCGCTCATCCATTTTACAAGTTCTGTTGCACCATCGATATTTTCAGTATCTGAAGACGCTGCAAAAGTCCACGAACCTGTAGGTGTATAATTTTCACCATTCCAATCGTCGCCCACAACATAAGGTGCAACACCAAGATTTATATCGGGATAACTCTGATATATCGTATTGACTTCCCATGCCCCGTCAAACTTGAATGCAGCACGTCCGCTTTCAAAAAGATTTTCAATAGGAACGGCAGACATATATTTCTTATCAACAATATCTTTGAAATATTTCATTACAGATACATTTTCAGCAGAATTGAAAATCCCGTCTACTGTAAGACCGTCGTCACTGACAAAATCTCCGCCGTTTGACCATATAAACGGTGCATAATAATAAATGCTTGCCTCTCCTACAGGAAACGTCATATCCAGCGGATAACCGTTTTTCTCCGCCGTTATCTGTTTAAGTTTTTCAAGTATATCAAGAAATTCTGTAAAAGTCCATGGATTGTCAGGTTCGGGAATTTCAATTCCGGCCTCGGAAATAATATCCTTATTGTAATAAAGTCCGACGCTTGATTCCATTGCACCCAATGCATAAAGTTCATTATTGTAAGTACCTTGTTGAAGAATCGAATCAAGATATTTATTTCTTTCTTCATCGCTGAGGGGGGCAAGGGGTCGAATAATGCCGTTTGAAGCATATGCGGCAATATTTGGTCCATCAACCGTCAGAACATCGGGCAAGTCTCCTGACAAAACTGAAGCATTTACCTTATCGGAATAACCTCCGCCACTGTCATTTCTTGGAATAAACTCAATATTCGCAAAATACTTTCCGTTATAGGCTTCATTAAATCTGTTTACTGCGTCACGATAAGCCTCACCTTCAGGAGTTTCCTCTATACTGTGTACCCAGATGCTTAAATATTGTTCACCCTCATCATAGCCTTCAATTTCACCCGGTTTTATATTTTTTGCACAGCCTGTCAGACAAACTGACGCAATTGAAACTGCAGATACAGTGCAAATCAATTTCCTTTTCATAAGCCCTCCTTATTCGATACTGTATATTTTCGTTTTCTTAATAACCGGTAAAGTAACCGGTTACTTTATGCTTATATCATAATACAAATCAACGCATTTGTCAATAGGATTTTTTAAATTTCATCAGAAAGTATAAATAAACACATATCAATTTGTACACCTTTCACAAAACCGGTTATGTAACCGGTTATTCTATTGCAATTACCAAAAGAAAGTGCTATAATTAATTCAGTAAAGGAGTCTGATATTATGAGCAGGAAAAAAGTAACATTTGCAGATATTGCAGAATATACCGGATTTTCTAAAACAACTGTTTCCCGATATTTCAATAACCCCGATTCACTTACTATTGAAAATCAGGAAAAAATTGCAAAAGCTTTAAAAAAGCTTGATTATCATGAAAACAAACTGGCAAAAGTTCTCGCAAACGGAAAAACCGAAATTGTGGGCGTTATAATTCCAAATCTTTATATGCACTATTATTCGGAAATGCTAAACCAGATTATTTCCACATATGAAAAAAGCGGTTATAAATTTATCGTTTTTGCAGGCAACGACCATAAAGAAACAGAACGAAAATATATCAGGGAATTAATATCGTATAACATTGAGGGCCTTATTATACTCAGCCATACTATATCATCTGAAGAACTTGCATCTTACAATATACCGATTGTTGCAATTGAACGTGAGGACAAATTCATATGCAGTGTAAATACAGACAACTATATGGGAGCAGTACAGGCAACAAGTCTCCTTGTAAAGAGCGGATGTGATATGGTAATCCATGTAAACTCTCATGTTTCACCTGATATACCGTCATATGACAGGATATGCGGATTTACTGATTTTTGTAAAAGCCATGATATAAAACATCGTCTTATTCTTACCGAATTCGGAAGTAATTTTGATGAGAATTACATTGGTATCAATAAACTGTTCAAAGAACTTGAAGAAATGTATACAAATAAAAAACTGGGAATCTTTATGCCGAATGATACCCATGCAAATATTCTTCTTAATATTATATTTAAAAAATACGGCTGTCTCCCCGAACGCTATAAAATCGTGGGATTTGATAATTCGCCGATTTCAAGAGAAGCAATTATCCCCATAAGTACTGTGGGACAGCAGATAGAAGTGATTGCAAACGAAGCAATGGAACTGCTTATCAAACAAATGGACGAAAGGAAGAAACGTCGTCCGAATCCCATTACAGAACCGATTCACAAAGTCGTTACGCCCATTCTTATCCGGAGAGAAACATCTGTATAAATACAAACAGCAATATCTGAAAGAAATGGAGATTTGCAGACTTTATTTTCTCCAAATCAGAATCATTTTTTTAATGCAATTGTAATATGGTCTTATTATGAGTGAAAACTATATTAAAAGTAATTTCAATGATATAAAAAGATATGCAATGTTATTGAAAATCGTTTAGATGATAGATATTGTACATCAGAAAGTGTATCAGACGATAATGCATAATTCTTAGAACTTGCTCAGAAAAACAGCGTAAATTATATACTTATTGATGATGTATATAAAATAGAAATTGATTTATAATGATAACTTCTAAGCAAAATCAATTAAATTCATTATTGTTTTTGGTATAATAAACTTATAGATAAATCAAAATTTTTGGAGGATATCAAAAGTGAAAGACAATATTTCTGCTTTTAATTCAACCGAATATGAAAAGAAAATCAAACATACACTTCCCTATTATGAAGAATTTTATAAACAAGTTGTGGATATAGTGAAAATTCTCAATCGTCAATCTTTGACATGGCTTGATGTGGGGTGTGGAACAGGTAAGATGGGGAGTACCGCCCTTAGCCAATTAGATATTGAAAGATTTGTATTTTGTGATAATTCTACTGAAATGATTAATATTGTCAAAAAACGCTTCAATATTCCTAATGCGTCATTTTTGGTTTCGGACATACAAAAATTAGAGTATAGCCGTCAGTTTGATGTAATTACTGCAATACAAGTAAATCATTACTTCAATATAGAAGAACGAATAAAAGCGATTCAAAATTGTTATAAGGCTTTAAAATCGTGAGGAGTATTTATAACCTTTGAAAATTTTGCTCCGTTCAGTGATTTGGGTAAACAGTTGTATTTGAATAGATGGAAAACCTATCAATTATCGCAGGGAAAGAATTTTACTGAATGTGATAATCATATAAGCAGATATTGAAATGATTATTTTCCCATTTCAATATCTGAACATTTAGAAGTTATGAATAATTGTGGTTTTAAGGCGGTTGAAGTTCTTTGGCTTTCCTATATGCAGATTGGTCTTTTAGGAATCAAGTAAAGATATAAATTTAAGTTTATCAGCAGGAATACAGCAATATCTGTGGAGAAAATTTCACAGGTTATATTTTTTATAATCATTTGTTTGATAATATGTATTTCAGATTAAATTGCACTTACCAATCATCTTTATTGCCGTTATAATTCTTGTCCTTATCAGAATCGTATCTGAATATTTTGGATTTACTATTCATAAATATTTTGATATTTATATAAACAATCATTGACTTTCATTACTATTTATGCTATTATGAATTCATAATCAAATCGATGTTTACAGGATAAAAAAATCGAAAATTTCAAAAGGGGCTACACAATGAAATTATTGATATATGGTGCAGGCGTAATCGGTTGTTTATATGCAGTTTTATTTAGCAAGGCTGGATATGATACCACAGTATACGCAAGAGGAAAAAAGCTTGAAGCATTTAGGAAAAATGGTCTGCTATATGAAACAAAAGGCATGATAAATAAAGCAAATATAAAAATTATAGGTAAATTAGAGAATGATGACGAATACGATTTCATTTTTTTGACTGTAAAGGAAAATCAAGTATATTTTGCTTTAAAAGAATTATCCAATAATATTAGCCCCAATATAGTTACTATGGTAAATACACTTGAACCACACACTAATTGGGAAAAAATTTGTGGAAAGGGTCGTGTAATTCCTGCTTTTCCTGGTGCCGGCGGCAGTTTTGATAATGGTATATTAAAGGCTGCTCTTACCCCACGAATTATTCAACCCACCACATTTTCTGAAATTGACGGAAACATATCAGAACGTGTAATATCATTATCAAAATTATTTGATAAATCAAAAATTCCCTATCAAATAGTTAAAGATATGCATATATGGCAGTTATGTCATCTTGCTATGGTGGTGCCTATTGCGGACGCATATTACAAAGCGAAAAATCCTGAAAATGTATGGAAAGAATCTGAAGTAATGTTTGAAACCGCAAAACAAATGAAAAGAAATTTTAGAACGATTTACGCCATGAAAAGAACACTTTCGCCACAAAAAATGAATATCTTTCGCTTGGCACCTATCTGTTTTATAAAAACGGGACTGATTCTTGCCTTCAAAAGTAATTTTGGCAATGTATTTATGTATCAGCATTCAATAAACGCTCCAGATGAAATGAGGAAATTACATATTCAGTTTTATCAATATATCAGAAGCAATGTCTAAGGAAAATTTCAGTTTATCAGCAAGAATATATAAATATCTCGTGGAAAGGTTTTCTCCACGGGATATATTTTTTTATGGATACTCAATCTAATCAAACATATTCTTAGCTTGCTTACAGATTTTTCTGATAACATTCAAAAATACTTAAATCAAATATAATTCAATTCAGATTAAATCATACCTAATTGACTTTTCTTCTTACCTGTGATATAATCAACTTAAAAACAATATTTATGGAGATAAAGAAACATGAAAAAGATAAGTTTATTTATTGCAATAAGTCTTGACGGGTATATTGCGGATAATAAGGGCAATGTGGATTGGTTGAACGGACAAGGCAATGATAATGAAAATATTGACACCTATTCTGAATTTACAAAAAGTATTGATACGATTTTAATGGGTTGGAATACTTATCATAAAATTGTTACTGAACTTTCTCCACAAGAGTGGATATATAACGATTTTACAACTTATGTTATCACACATAACGAGCATACTTCCTCTGAAAAAATTCGATTTGTAAACATAAATCCTGTTGACTTGGTAAAAAAGTTAAAAGAAGAAAACGGAAAAAATGTATGGATATGTGGTGGTGCTAATCTCGTTCAACAGTTAGTAAATGAAGATTTAATTGACAATTATTATATTACTATAATTCCGACGCTTTTAGGCTCTGGTATTCGGCTTTTTAAAAATGCAAAGCATGAGATTAAATTAAAATTGATTAATACACAATCATATAATGGTATGATAGATTTAATTTACACACGAAGATACATTTCAGTTTAGCAATAAAATATATCAATAATCCATGAAAAAATATCTTCACAGGTTATACTTTTTTCATAGTTACTCAGTATATTCTTAACTCGCTTACAACCTACCCTAATAACAGATAAAAACGCTGAAGTCAAATATAATTCAATTCAAATTAAATTGCATTTACTATATTATTTTCATCAATATAATAATACAATAAACTCATTAGCAAATCAAAATTCATGGAGGACAAAAATTTGAAAATTACAGAGGTAAAAGACAGAACAACACCCTTGATAGAACAATTATTAAAAGTGTGGGAAAGTTCTGTAAAAGCAACACATCTCTTTTTATCAGAGATTGAAATCGAAAACATTAAGAAATATGTACCACAAGCATTAAAAGAAATACCTTATTTAATCATCATAGAAAACGAAAATCAAATTCCCGTTGGTTTTATGGGGATTGTAGAACAGCATCTTGAAATGCTTTTTATTTCTCATGAAGAAAGAGATAAAGGATTGGGTAAAAAATTGCTTGAATATGGAATAGAAAAATATTCGATTAATGATTTAGCGGTTAACGAACAAAATCCTCTTGCAAAAGGTTTCTATGAACACATGGGATTTGAAGTTTATAAAAGAACAGAGTATGATGAACAAGACAATCCATATCCATTACTATATGAAAAGAGATTGATAAATTGTAGTTTATCAGCAAGCAATATCCCTTGGAAATATTTTCTTCATGGGATATATTTTTTTATAACATTTCTAAACTCAACCACAACCTGCCCTGATAACATTCAAAAATACTTAAATCAAATATAATTTGATTCAGGTTAAATTGTACCTAATTGACTTTTCTTCTTACCTGTGATATAATCAACTTAACAACAACAGAGAATACCTTATCCCGACAGACAAACCAATAATAACGAAAGTTTACATCATAGACAGCGACATATACAGCACTATGCTTTATAACCCAAACAACAAAGCCATCTCAGTTTGATTCCGAGAGGGCAATTTTTATTTTATGGAGGAATTAAAATGGAATAAAAAATCTACTGCGACTGATGAAAGCAAATCGTATTGGACGACTATGCCCATAGTGACAAAAATACCTGTTTATACAGTTACTGCTATGACAACTACTACACACGCTGTGAAGAATGATGATGTTTATGAATAAGACGTATTACTATTACAAGTATTATCATAGAATCCGCAAAAACACATAAATCCACGAATACAGTTAAAAATCTGAATTGATTTTCTATGACGACAGCAATTGTTATTTCGGTGTTGAGATGAAAATCTACGAAGTAGTCAAAGATGACGATTATGCTGACGAAAGCCTTGACATTGCAAATGAGTATGACGCACACATCTACATCAAAACTGAGAATTCTCTTGATGACGGAAACAGAATACAATGTGAATCGCTGGACAGTAAGATACGGCTACGAAAATTCTCCAAAAGCAATCATAGACAAGGCTAAGAAAATTATAGTCGCTATGTCAACATCAATCTTTGCAAATACCACACCATTGAATTCAGATTTTTCAAAGGAACGCTCAAAAATCTCGTAGTCTGAATTTATGGTAGAAATTACTGAACTTGAGCTTATAAAGTAACAAGCTACAACAATCAAACATCATTTTTATCAGGTAAAATTTAATTTTAGTTCTTAAAATCAATAGATACATTGTCGTTATTACTGGACACATCCAGCGTTTTCTCTCCACCATCTTTATTGTCCGATAAATTACTATCACCCTTTTTGATGTTTGTTTTAATTGCAAAATCATCATA
This sequence comes from Ruminococcus sp. UBA3280, assembly GCA_002362175.1. GTDB lineage: Bacteria > Bacillota > Clostridia > Oscillospirales > Ruminococcaceae > Ruminococcus. The sequence continues at coordinate 1,646 of DETU01000096.1, read as the reverse complement.
ACTTCCGATAACAGTTCCCGAAATATCTCCGTTCTTGACTGTCAGGTTTATGGCATTTCCTACATCCAAACCTTCAAAGGTAATGTTTCCGCCGTTAGAAGAAAGATGTATACTTCCTGTTACAATGAACGCCGGAAGCGATATATCTTCATCCATCGTGGATAATGTAAGAAGTGTCTAAAAGTACATTCGGTATCTGCAAGGATATTTTCCGAGTTTCAGCAGAGGGTTTCAACCCGACATAATCCGTTCATTCCTTATTGCTGGCATTTGCCATAGTCAATACGTTTTCATCAGAAACGGAAATATCATAATATCCTTTGCTGTTTTCAGAATATTGAATATAGATTTGTTCGTCCTTAGATAATGAAACTTCAATTTCTCTGTCTCATACATTCATATTGATTTCATTAATCTGCGTATTTGTAGTATAACTTTTCTATTCAAATGGTTCGCTGCTGTTTGAGCAACCAGACAAAATGAAACTGCTCAATATAAGACACAATACAAGTGAAATAATTTTCTTCATAATAATTCCTCCGTATTTAATAGATTCGGTTTATAAATTCAATTCATAGTAGTATTTCGCTTTATCAATCTTCCCGGTAAAGTGAAATCCGAAAGAGAAAAACAACGCCTTTATGCAATAGATTCTGTGCATTAACTGCTTTTATCATAATCATAAATGTCTTTCTTTTTAAGACTATAAGACCGCCAAGAAATAGTACTGTACTCAGTAACAGACAAATACCAATGTGTAAAACTGCATTGCTGTTAGGTGTAAAAATACTGATAACTGCCACTAATAATGCATCAGTCAGCCACCCATACCAGCGGGTCTGCATGGATAACAGCACATGAATGAAAAATCATAACAAACAGTAAAAAGAACATTTGCTGTAATCCGGCAACGATAATCCCGTTTTCCGTCCAGTTACACACATCTATCAGTTATAACTTGCTGTGCCGAATAAACAAGGGCAATCAACAAGTGAATGACTGTGTTGACAAAGGAGATACAAAACGCCAAAAATCCATAACTGATTAGACAGTCGAGATAATAGTCTTTCTTGCTTGCTCCCAAATGCATTAGCTTTGTGAAATTATAAAACACAAAAAAGAATGGGGTTAAAACAACAAACAGTCAAGTGTAATTTCTATTACTTAAAATGATATTGCAGGAAGATTAAAATGATTTGCGAAGTTTTCGATATAGCTACACCTGTATTCAAAGTAGATGTGGTTATTGCTTTACCGTCAACTTTAATCGTACCGTTTGTAATGTTTTGATACCCTGCAATAGATTTGAGAAGCGTGATTTTTCCTGCACTGTTCCTGCCAAGCAGACAATAGATTCCCGACTAATCAACAGTGAGTGTAATATTTTTTAATACGGTGGCTTGCCCATACTCCTTTGTTACTTGTTTAAGTTCTATCATACAATTGCTCCTCCTAATAGTGTTAATATAGCTATTGATTTTCGCAATTTCCTGTACTATAATTATATTATAAACTTTTGTGTAACACAAATGTCAATAGGAGAAAATAAAAAAATGATTTATTCACATGAAGTTGAAGAAATGTGCACTGTAAATCGTGGTGCATCACATGGATGTGCTCCTATTCCTGAAGAAGGAAAATGGGTA
>DETU01000065.1 GCA_002362175.1 Ruminococcus sp. UBA3280 | reverse complement strand
AGCCGTTAATATTTTCATTGCAGAAGATTTTACCTTAAAAGGAAAATCAACCCATTTAAACGCTCCTGTAAAATCATCAAAAATAATGACCGGATTTTCTTCTGTTGCCTGATATATATTATTTTCCTCATTTGTATAACCAAGTATGAAAGTCTGACCGGCAGTAAGTACCGGTATATTAAACTTATCACAATAATCAGTATTTTTAACTATATATTTTGTCGGCTGTTCATAATTTACAATATCACCAATTTTTACGTACTTTACGCCGTCAGGGCAAAGTTTATTTATCAGTCTTTCAAGTTTTATCATTCTTTTCACCTGATTTCTTTTTTCGGATAATATTGTCACAGTATTGTTTATGTGCGTTTATTTTGTGACATGAATTGTAATCATAGCAGTGTGATATATTGTAGTTTCCATTTTTACGGCGGACTTTACGGCAGATAATCAGATAAACCGCAAGACCTGCAATTCCCGAAAATGTTATAATCATACCGACAGTAATTCCCGGAGTACGATAGCGGAAAACTATTTTATTGTTTCCTGCGTCAGCCTTTACAGCCATGAATCCGTATGAAACTTTTTCAACGTCCGCAGATTTGCCGTTTACTTCGGCAGACCAGCCGTCGCTGTACGGGACACTGTAGAAAACAAGTGCAGGTTTTTCAAGAGTTATTTCAGATTCAAAACCCTTTGAATCATATCGGAAAGAAGATGACGGATTTTCCTGTCTTTCAGTGCATATTCTTTCATAGTCTTTCTTAGTGAGTGAAGAAATATCTGATATATCGGATTTTTCAAGAATATCACTGTATTTTTCAGACTGTTCGTTACTTAGTACAAGCGAGTGAATCAGAGACTTTTCACGCATAACCGCACTTTTATTTTCAAGTTCATTCTCGGTAACAAACGTATCAAAAGCCATTCCCATAGGGATATAAAGCTTGTTTTCGTAAATATCAAAGTACTCGTTTTCACCGACATACTCAAATCCCGGAAGTTCTGACGGTATATCAATCTCTTCTGCATCGCTTGTATCTTTACGCTGATAGTAGTATTTTACGGAGAAAAGTCCTCTCAAAGTATAGTGTGTTGTGTCGGGACGTGAGGCAACGTCTCTTGTTATATCGACGTTAGGGTAAAAATTCATGATTGAACTTTCAACAACACTCTGAAATGCTCTCATTGACGGAAGTCCCCACAGCATAGGGTAATTGTCATAGTCTTTTGAAACGTCAATCCTGAAAAAATTATCTTCCGAAACATTTTCGTATACGCCGTCTTTTCCTTTTATCGCAGAATTGATGTAGTCTTTTGCGGAACGTGGAGTGTTTGCACCGTATATTACAGCCGTAAGAATACAGATAATAGAAGCACATGCAGTACACCATACGGAAAATCTTTTATATGAGAGACCCTTTCTTTTGTGGTTGAAAATATATCTCGACAGTATGAGAAAACCAACGGCAAGGGCAAGGGTAAGCCAGAAATAAAGTATGTCTCTCGGAAGTGTTCCAAAAACAACCTTGTCGTCTTTTTTATCGGGCAGGAATGAAATTATTCCGAAAGCCACAAGCATACCGATACATATTTTAAAGGCAAACGAAGTGTCTGCTTCTTCGTCGTCAAGAGTCTGAGCGGTCATCATTGCAAAAATAAGAATGGGCATATAGTACCATCTTGCATAGTAGGAGGCATTGAAAGTATAGAAAGCACTGTTTAATATAGGTATAAATGCACAGAGTATGCAAACAAGTGAAAGTTTTACAGCCCAGTGCTTTTTTCTTGTACGCATGAATGTTATAACACCAATCATTGAAAACAACGGCAGGTATCCTCCGATTGACGACCACTTTCCATAATCGGAATTGAAAAGGTTAGGACGTGCGGGAACGTCAACGGGCATGAAAAACGATTGTATAATTCTTGCTATACGTGTTTTGTCACTGTAAAGGACTATTGACTGTCCGTAAAGTCTTTCATTTACACGATAGTTGCCGAGAATTGAAATGGCAGTAGGCAGAAGCATTACGCACGCAATCATAGTGCCGAGTACGGCTTCAAGCAGTAACAGCCAGAATTTTTTCCATGATGTATGGAAATCGGGACATTTCATGCGGAATAAATAATAAATCACAAGAAATACAGCCTGTCCCGTAAAGAAATAATAGTTTATGAAAGCCATAAGCGATACCGACAAGGCAAATACACCTTTACGGTTATTGTTTATGTTTTCTTCCATAGCTATAAGCATGAGTGGGAAAAAGGCGGTTACGTCCTGAAAGTGATTGAAGAATATGTTATATACCTGAAATCCTGAAAATGTGTAAAGCATAGCACCGACAAGAGAAGCGTTTTTGCTTCTTACAAAACGTCGTATGTATGCATAAGCGGTCAGTGATGCAACACCGTGTTTCAGTGCAAGCAGAAACGGCATTGAAAGAGTTACAAGAGAGCGTGGAATAATTGTGGAAAGCCAAAAAAACGGACTTCCTATAAGGTAGAAAGAGTAAGAGTTCATAAGGTCTGAACCGAGGTCGGTGAACCAGTTCCAGCCAAACTGGCTGTTTCTTACAGCGTCGTTTACGAGATTGTAGAACGGAATCTGCTGGGCATTGAAATCACCATAATATATGAAATATCCGCCGTCGGCAATCATTACAGGAATAATCGCAATCAACAGACAGAAGAATCCCATCAGAAACGCTGTTAAATATTTTTCTTTTGTTTGGTTTGGAAATACGTTTGCTTTCCCTGACATTTTTTACTGCCTCCGATACTGGAAAATATAACAAACCTATTATAACACATCTCCGGTAAAAATAAAAGTACTTTTTTCAAAAAAATAATGCATAATAAATAAATTTCAGAAAATATAAAAATAATGTGGCAATTCAAAGGATTTTGTGGTATAATTGATATTATACGTCAAATATGATATGAAAGGTATGAGGAAATGTCGGTTTATCTTGATAATGCCGCAACTACAAAGCCATGTACAGAGGCAGTAACGGCGATTCTTGACGCAGTAACGGAAAATTTCGGAAATCCGTCATCACTGCACAAAGTGGGTCTTAATGCACAGCTTGCTGTTGACAGGGCAAGGAAAATTATAGCTGATTCAATAGGTGCGGACAGCGGAGAAATATACTTCACTTCGGGTGCTACAGAGAGTAATAATCTTGCATTGCGTGGGGCTATTGGAGCTTACGGCAAAAGAAAACGTAAAATAATAATTTCGGCGGTCGAACACGCTTCAGTTGACGAAACGGCTTCTGCTCTTGAAAAGCAGGGATTTGAAGTTATAAGAGTAAGTCCACGTGATAACGGTCAGTTCTGTGCAGAAGATTTTGTTAACGCCTGTGATGAAAACACCTGTATTATAAGTATTATGCTTGTCAATAATGAAACGGGTCATATTCTTCCTGTGCGGGAAGTTTTCAAATCCGTTAAAAGACGTTTTCCCGAAATTATAACGCACTGCGACTGTGTTCAGGGATATATGAAAATTCCCGTGCGTGTAAATTCGCTTTGTGCTGATATGGTATCATTGAGTGGTCATAAGGTTCATGCGGTAAAGGGTGTCGGAGTACTCTACATTAGAAAAGGCGTGCGTGTAATACCGACGGTAACGGGTGGACATCAGGAGAAAGGAATACGTTCAGGCACAGAAAGTGTTCCGCTTATTTCTGCGTTTGGTTTTGCTGTGGAAAAATATGCTTCTGATATTAAAGAACGTTATGAAAAAGTTTCTGCACTGAAAGTGCATCTTCTTGAAAGAATTGCGGAAATTGACGGCGTGACGGTAAATTCTCCTGAAAATGCGTCTCCGTATGTAGTGAATATATCAGCAGGTGGAAAACGTTCTGAAATAATGCTCCATTTTCTTGAACAAAAAGAAATCTATGTTTCAAGCGGTTCTGCGTGTTCAAAGGGACAGAAGAGCGGAGTACTTGAACAGTTTGGAATCAGGGGAAAAAATGCGGACAGTGCTGTGAGAATCAGCATGACTTCCGAAACAACTACAGAAGATATTGACGCTTTTGCGGACGTTCTCCGTGAGGGAATCGAAAAAATAAGAGGCTGACAGGAAAGGAAAATTATTATGAAAGAAATTGTACTTGTAAAATACGGTGAAATGGTTCTCAAAGGACTTAATAAAAGGTCTTTTGAGGATATGCTTACTAAAAATATCAAACGCAGACTGAAAAATCTCGGACGTTTTCAGCTTACGTCTGCACAGTCCACTACATATATTACTCCTTTGGACGACGATATTGATTTGAGTGAAGTTATTGAACGTGTTGGAAAGATTTTCGGTATAGCCGCACTTTGCCGTGCCTGCGTATGCGAAAAGGATTTCAGTGACATAACTTCAAAGAGCATTGAGTATCTTTATGATATTTTAAGCAGTGCAAAAACTTTTAAAGTAAATGCCAAGCGTTCAGATAAGGCTTTTCCTATGAAATCGCCCGAAATATGTGCGGAACTCGGCGGTATACTGCTTGAAAAATTTACGAATCTTACAGTTGACGTGAAGAATCCCGAAGTTACCGTGACCGTTGAGATACGTGATACAAATGCATATGTTCATGCGGAAAACATAAAGGGAGCAGGTGGTTTGCCTGTAGGAAGCAGCGGAAAGGCAATGCTTCTGCTTTCAGGAGGTATAGACAGTCCCGTTGCCGCCTATATGATGGCAAAAAGAGGTGTTCATATTACGGCTGTACATTATGTAAGTCCGCCTTATACTTCCGACAGGGCACAGCTTAAAGTTGAACAGCTTTGCGAAAAACTCACTGATTACTGTGGCGGAATTGCTTTTTACTGTGTTCCGTTTACCGAACTTCAGGAAGCCATAAAAGATAATTGCCCTGAAGAATATTTCACTATTATAATGCGTCGTCTTATGATGGAAATCGCACAGAGAATTGCAGAAAAGGATAATTGTCTTGCTCTTATTACGGGTGAAAGTGTCGGACAGGTGGCAAGTCAGACAATGGCGGCTATTTCATGTACGGACGCAGTTTGCAGAATTCCTGTTTTCCGTCCTCTCGTTGGAATGGATAAGACCGAAATTATCGAAATTGCAAGGAAGATAGATACTTTTGAAACTTCTACATTACCGTATGAGGACTGCTGTACTGTTTTCACTCCACGTCACCCTAAAGTAAGACCCTCTCTCACAGACGTTGAAAAGGCACAGGGAAAGTTTGATTTTGAACCGCTTATTCAGAAAGCAGTTGAAAATACAGAAATGAAAACGTTCAGTTATTCAAAATAAATAGATTTTATTTGCATTTTTTTGAAAAACAGCTGTAAAACCGGTGTTGATAATGTGACTGTAATTTTATGTTATGTGTGAAAAATGTGATAATAAATCAATTTATTCAGACGGCTTTTGTTAAGTATGCATAAAAAATACATGATGAAATTATTCTGAATGGTTATTGTTCTGAATGTTTTGTATTTAATCTTGACAAGCCGGCTGAATTTGCTGTAAAATATTAATAAGAGAGTACGATATAATTTCTTATCGGTAGAGGAGATTCAGTCTGATGAGCGATAACTTAAATGATATTATGCCCGACGCTGATATTCAGAATAATAATGACAGGCTTAATGAAATTCTGAATTCGGTTGACAGCAGATTAAAAAATAAAACGGATACTTCAAAATGGGAAGATGAACTGACTTCCGCTATTGCAAAACATTCACATAAAAGCAGTTTTCCCGAAAGTTGTGAAGATATTCTTGGTGAACTTGAAGAAAGAACGAAACAGGAAACAGATGCGGTTGTTTCTGCGGTGCTTAATGAAGGAAATCCGTCTGACGACGTTCAGGAACTGATTGAACAGCTGACCGTTGCAAAAAAAATAAGTGAATTGAGTTCACAGAAAAAGAAACCTGTTGCTGAAGTAAGTTCTGTTGCGGAAATTGCAGGTATTTCCGAAGTCGGTGAAACGGAGAAACTCAAAGAAGTTACGAAGGTAAATGAGACAGAAAATGAAGATGCGGTTGTTATTGAATCCGTTCATGAAGAATCGGAGGAAATACAGCCTGATAATATTTCGGAAAATCCGGTCAGTGAGAGTGTGCCTGAAATTCCTGCCGTAAAGGAAATTAAAGAGGAAGTTCCTCATAAACCTTCTGAAAAAACACTTGTCTATAATGTTCCGTTAAAGGCTTCACAGGCAGATGTGCGTGCGGTAAGGGAAGCTGTAGCCACTACATCTGCGGCACAGGTAAGAAAACCTGTAAAGAAAATTGTAAGGGTTGACAGAACAAAAACCGCCGAGACATCAAAACCGTCTGAAAATATTGTAAGAAATACAGCGGAGCAGGTGCAGAGAAACATCAGACCTGAAAGAAATGTCCCCAAGCAGAACAAGAAGAAAAAAGTTTCTTTCAAAGATAAGTTTCTTGGACTTTTTCCGCAGAAAAGAGATTCTGCACTTGAAAAAGTCAGAAAAGTTGTTTTTCTTGGTTCAATATGTGCGATAGTTGTGTGCGGTTATATGGTGGGGGACTACTATATTGACCTATGGAAAAGTAAGAATCTGCATGACGACATTGCCGAAATCTATGAGACATATCCTTTGCCTGAACGTACAAACGACGATGCAACGAGTTATGAACCTGACGAAGAACGTATATATACACTTCTTGACGGTGCAAAGAAACTTCTTGACAGAAATTCCGATGTTATAGGATATATTACCATTCCCAATACTCCCGTTGCAAATCCTGTCATGCAGTCAGGGGACAACAGCAAGTATCTTGACCAGAATATTGATGGCGACAATTCAAGAGCAGGTGAGCTTTTTCTTGACTACAGAAATAATTTTGACAGGGTAGTTGACAGTAGATTGAGTGTGCCTAATTCGGATAATCTTGTTATTTATGGTCATAATATGGCTAATGATACAATGTTTGGAAGTCTTAAATACTATCAGAGAAACTACAACTATTATACCGATAATCCTGTTATATACCTCAATTCTAACTATGAGTGCTATACTTACAAGATTTTTTCATACTTCATTCTTGACGCTCTTGACGAATCCGAAACGGCTTACGACTGCTGGAACAAGTTTGATTTCGACAATGAAGAAGATTTTTATAATTTTGTCAATGAGGCTAAAAAAAGAAGTCTCGGACTTAATGATGTTGATGTGGAATACGGTGACAAGCTTCTTACTCTTTCAACTTGCAATACCATTCTTGGTGACAGGGGAAGACTTATAATAATGGGAAGACTTCTCAGAGACGGTGAAGATGTAAGAACAGGTACAAGTAAAAATACGCAGAATGCCAATGTAAAATGGCCGTCTATATATTATCAGCAGAAACCCAACGAAAAATATAATCCTGATGCGGAGTTTATTCCATATGGTCCTGACGAGGAGGAATAAATAGTGAATCCTATAAAAGTTATTTCGGTACTTTCTGCTTTTGTAGCAGTTGCAAGTATATCTGTTTCAATTCTTATGATGAGTGAAAAAGAGGGAAATACTGTTCCTGTGGTAACAATGAGTCAAGAGGCAACAGAGACGGAAACAGAAGCGATAACAAAAGTAACATCATTATCAACAACAACAGCAACGGTTGTTACCGAACCAACGGTTACAACCACTCTGCCTGTATATGATTATATCCCAAATAATAAGGGTATGACTGATTTTTCCAAGCTTTTACGGAAACAGAATAAAGACTTTATGGGCTGGCTTAGAATAAACAATACTATGGTTAACTATCCTGTAATGAAAGACCCCGGAGAGATTCAGGCGGATACTGGCTATGGTGCGGAATACTGTCCGCCCAATGAGTTTTACCTTCATCATGATTTCGATAAAAACTATCTGTTTGAGGGTACTTTATATATGGATTACCGTGATGTTTTTGGAAACGATGAAAAGACACAGTCGGATAATATTGTTATATATGGTCATAATATGCTTAATGATTCAATGTTTGGGTCGCTTGACCATTACTATCAGATAGACGGATTCTATCATTCAAACCAGTTCATTGAACTGAGTTCAAACTATAAGGACTATAATTATGTTATCTTTGGGTATATAATCACAAGCGGCGACGCAGGTGTTGAGTTTGATTACTGGAATCGGGAAGAATTTAAGAAAAAAGAAGATTTTGACTGGTATGTGGGAAAAATCCGTGAAAAACAAATGCTTGATACGGGGGTTGACGTAAAATACGGCGACAAGTTGCTTACATTGTCAACCTGCTATTCCGACGCAGATAATTCAAGATTTATTATAGTTGCAAGAAGGCTGAGAGACGGAGAGGTTGCAGGAGATTTTTCTACTATTCAGAAAATCAAACCTGAAGAACCAACTACCGAAGAAGTTCAGATTGAAGAAAATCCGTTTGAAGAAAATCATGAAAATGAAATTCAGGATATTCCTACATAATAAATAATTAGGAGAAATTTATGGAAATTAAAAATTTACTGAAACGTATTCCCGCACTTTTATCAGGATTGCTTATAGCTGTATCAGCCGGCGGACAATGTGTCGGTGCGGTTGGAGAAGGAGAAGTGCTTGAAAATCAGGAGCCTTATATTTACGGAGAACCTGAAAATGTTCCTGACAATCAAAACGTTACCGATACGGAAAATACTACAGATACTACGGAAAATCAGGCTACAACCGCTCCTGCACAGCGTGTGGAAATCAAAAAGGGAAAGGCAGTTATTGATGACTATGATTCAAGTCTTTCAATTGTGAATTATGAAATGTCAGTGCCTGAATATACGTATTATGAGGACTTTTCCAATACTACCCTTACACAACAGCAGACAGAACAGGCAAAGAAAGAAATTGTTATTTCTCTGCGTACGGGAAATCCTGTTACATCGGTAAAGCGTGCTGAAGATGCAGACCTTACTGCAATAGGACACGTCGGGGAAATTCCTGTTCCTCATGAACAGGACGTATCTTCTGAAATGTCGGGAGAATTTACATTTGTAACTTACGGCTGGGGTCACGGCGTTGGTATGAGTCAGAACGGGGCAAATTTCTATGCAACTTATGCAGGTTGGTCTTATCAGGATATTCTTGCCCATTATTACCCCAACACCTATCTTATGAATACAGGTCTTACTGATTATGAGGAACTTACCATAGAAGGTCAGCCGGCAGGCGATACCGTTTCAGTGGTTGCACAGATTGTAAACAGGGAAATAGGCGGTTCTATGCACTATGAAGCTATAAAGGCTCAGGCTGTTGCCGTTTATACCTACCTTAAATATCACAACGACGATTCCGCCGACCTTCTCGGCAAGCCCGACCCTCCTCAGAATGTTATTGATGCCTGTACGGAAGTTCTTGGAGAAGCTCTCTATTATGACGGAAGTTATGCACTTACAATGTTTTCCGCTTCAACGGGTGGCTGTTCGGCAAACTGCGGTGAGGTTTTCTATGCCGACATTCCTTATCTTATAAGTGTTCCGAGCGACTATGATGAGGCTTATGACCCTCATTATGGTACAGTTACATATTATCCTGCATCTGAAGTAAAAAGACTTATAGAGGGTGAATATAATATCAAGCTTTCCGATGACCCGGGAAAATGGATTCAGCCTGTTTATTCACAGCAGACGGGATATGTGACAGACGTTAATATTGATGACCAGTTGTCGATAAGAGGTTATGAACTAAAATTGCTTCTTGACCTGAAATCATCAAAATTCAATCTTACATATACCTATTAAAAATATTATAAGTCTTTGAACACAGCAGAAAAATTTTATTCTTTGTGTTCAGGGACTTATTCGCTTTTTTGTCTTGTATGTTGAAACGGATTAACAATACGCTTATAAGAAAAATAAATTAATAAATTTCAAAAACGTATGTTCTGCTTTTGTACTGTGAAAAGCTGATTTTCAGCGATATATCTAAAAATATTTCTGATAAACGGTTGACAATTGTGCGGTATTACATCTTGATAATTAACCGTTTAAGCTGTATAATTAATATAAGGGTGAAAAAGGTATTTTTCCGCCCGTTTTAATCAAGAGCGTACAGAAGCAGACTTTATACCGTTTCCGTCATCTTGCTTTGACTCTGAAAGTTAGGAGGATTATTTTATGGTATTCAGTCATGTTCCCGTTATGCTTCATGAATGTATCGACGGACTCGCTATCCGTCCCGACGGCATCTATGTTGACGGTACTGCCGGAGGTGCAGGTCATTCGTCTGTAATAGCTTCACATCTCGGTGAAAACGGCAGGCTTATTTCAATTGACCGTGACCCCGACGCTGTAGCCGTTGCAACTGAAAGGCTTTCACGCTACAGTATGGCACAGGTTGTAAAAAACAATTATTCCAATATGAGAGAGGTTCTCGATAATCTCGGGATTGACAAGGTTGACGGGATTCTTCTTGATTTGGGTGTTTCGTCATATCAGCTTGACGAGGAAAGCAGAGGTTTTTCTTACCATGCCGATGCTCCACTTGATATGAGAATGGAGAAAGAAGGAATCAGTGCGTCAGATATTGTCAATACATATTCACAGCAGGAACTTGCAAAGATTATTTTTGAGTACGGTGAAGAAAAGTTTTCACGTAGAATTGCCGAAAATATAGTAAAGGCAAGGGAAATTTCTCCTTTGGAAACTACTTTACAGCTTGCCGATATTATCAGACAAAGCGTTCCACAAAAGGCAAGACGTGATAAGAATCCGTGCAAAAAAACTTTTCAGGCAATAAGAATTGCAGTCAACGGCGAATTTGAACATCTTTCAAAAGGGCTGGACGAGGCTTTCTACAGTCTGAAAACAGGCGGGCGACTCGCTGTAATTACTTTTCATTCACTTGAGGACAGGCTTGTAAAACAAAGATTTGCAGGCTGGTGCAGAGGCTGTATATGTCCTCCGGATTTTCCGCAGTGCGTATGTGGTCATAAACCGCAGGGCGTGCTTATCAACAGAAAGCCCATAGAGGCTGACGAAAAAGAACTCAAAGAAAACAAAAGAAGCAGAAGTGCCAAACTCAGAATTATTGAAAGGGGTGCGGAATAGATGGCTGAAAGTAATGCTGCTTATTATTATGAAGAAGCGGAAAACGATGATTTTCAGGAGGAAATAAAGCCTGAACCTGAAAAAATCCCCGAAGCGAGAAAGAATATTCAGATGAAACATAATGAAGCGAAAAGCGGTTCTGTACTCGCCATCGTTTTTGTTTCTCTTATTGCGGCTGTACTGCTCGGTTCGGTAATTTATACGCTTGACAGAAGAAATACTGTATATAACAAGGTTACAGACCTTAACAGACAGCTTAATCTTGCCGAAGCCGAAAACGTAAGACTGCAATCTGAACTTGAAAGTAAAATGTCTGCTAAAAACGTCGAAGATTATGCGGAAAATGTACTGGGTATGAAGAAAATGGATTCTTCACAAATAAAGTACATAAAAATACAGACTGATGACGTGGTAAATATTCCTGAACAGGAAAAGGGCATAATAGCTAAAGTAAAAGGCTTTTTTGACGACTGTGTGGAATATTTCAGAGGGTAGTACCAATATAAATATAATAATAGGACTGCCTGTATAATATGTAGAACACGGAGATACAGCGAGTGTCGGAATATCGGAACAGGCGTTCCGGAGCTTTGTCCATGGAACTCCGGAACGGCGTTTCCACGCTTGAATAGCGAAAAATCCTTCGTCGTATCAAAAGAAACGGACATCAGACAAAAAAAGAAGATGTTCAGAAGGCGGGGCAGCAAAGTTACCCTGCCTTATTCTATTTTACGCCAATATCATGACAGAAAGGAAGATAGCTGTGGCAGTAACAAGACATATTCCTTTAAAAACAATGAAATTCAGAATACGTGTCGTTATGACAGGTGTGTTTTTTTTGCTTTTCCTTTTGGTTGCAATGAATTTCTTTAAAATTTCAGTTGTTGAAAACGATAAGTATCAGGCTATGGCAAATGACCAGCATTTCGGCTCAATACTTATTTCAGCCCACAGAGGCTCAATATATGATTCAAACGGTACTCCGCTTGCAAAGAGTGCGTCTGTTTACAAAGTTTTTCTTGACCCCCGACAATTTCAGAAAGAACTTAAATCACTTCAGGAATCAATAGACAAACGCAACAAGGAAAAGCTTGCGGGTGATTATAAACCTAAGTTTGATGATGACGGAAACGAACTGAATCCGCTTCCTGAATCGGCGGACGCTTTTAAAGAGGAATCGATAAATTTCCTTTCCGAAAAACTCGGAATAACAACCGAAAAAGTTGCGTCTGCAATGGAGGCAAACAATCAGTACAGTATATTGCAGGACCAGGTGGAAAAGCCTGTTGCAGATGAAGTGCTTGCCTTTTTTGACAAATATGAATTTATCTCACTCAATATTGAGGAGGATACGAAAAGATATTATCCGCATAACGAACTTGCCGCCTCTGTTATCGGGTTTACGTCCGCTGGCGGTGACGGTATGTACGGTATTGAAGCATACTATGATGATTATCTTGCAGGAGTGGACGGAAGAACGATTTCCGCAAAGGATTCAAACGGAAATGAACTCCCGTACAGGTATTCAAAGACGTATGCCGCCAAAAACGGTGACGACGTTTATCTGACTATTGACACGGGTATTCAGTATATTCTTGAAGAACATCTTGAAGAAATGGTAACGGAATTTGAAGTTAAAAACCGTGCGTGTGCAATTCTCATGAATGCAAAGACGGGTGCGGTTTACGGTATGGCGACTTATCCGAGTTTTGACCTCAATGAACCGTATGAAATTGCCGACCCTGTGGCAGCCGAAAAAATAGCAAAGCTTACGGGTGATGCAGCAACAAAGGCAACATCGGACGAACGTGAGGCACAGTGGAAAAACAAGTGCATTACTGAAATTTATGAACCAGGTTCAGTTTTCAAGGTAATCACAAGTGCGGCTGCCATTGAAGAAAATCTGATAGACTTTGAGAATGATTCTTTTTACTGTTCGGGTTCTGTAACAATTCCGGGTGCTGCACCTATTCACTGTCACGATTGGGGCGGTCACGGAGCACAGACTTTTCAGAAAGCTCTTACAAACTCCTGTAACCCTGCTTTTATGGAGATAGGAGCTCGTCTCGGTGTCGATAAATTCTGTTACTATTACGATGCTTTCGGACTTAAAGAACGAACAGGAGTAGATTTGCCGGCTGAAGGTGTGGGAATCGGTTTCGAGGCTGAAAATATGTCTCCGGTTGACCTTGCCGTAAGTGCTTTCGGACAGGGCGACACACTCACTCCTATGGAAATGATTACTTCATATTGTGCGGCTATAAACGGCGGTTATCTCTTACAGCCGTATGTGGTTGACAAGATAGTTGACGAGGACGGAAATATAGTTCTCAAGAATGAAAGAACAGTTCGCAGACAGGTTATATCAGAAGATACTTCCGAAAAAGTCAGAACTGCTCTCGGTAATGTTGTATCAGGAAGTAACGGTGGCAATGTTAGTATAAAAGGATATTCGATAGGTGGTAAATCAGGTACTTCCGAACGTCTTTCTCTTGATAGAGATGAATATGGTGCGTCATATGTGTGCTTTGCTCCGGTTGAGGACCCTGAAATAATTCTTTTGGTTCTTGCTGATATGCCTAACGCAGACATCGGCTATTATGGAAGTGTCGTTGCTGTTCCGACCGCAAGACACATCTTTGAGGACGTTCTTCCGTATATGGGATTTTATCTTGAATATACCGACGAAGAAGTTGAAGAACTTGATGTGAAAATACCACTTCTTGAAGGTTCTATCAGTGATGCAAAGACTACTCTCGAAGGTCTCGGCGTTACATATGAAATAGTAGGAAACGGAATTGAAGTCGTTGCCCAGTCACCGCAGACAGGTTCTTCAATTGCAAAGGGAGGCTGTGTATATTTGTATACTGAAAAGGGCAATACTGTTGAATATACGGTAGTTCCTGATTTACAGTACGTTTCACCCGAAGTTGCAAATGAATCAATAGCATACAGTCAGCTTAACTATGTGGCAAAGGGTGCGTCTGTAAAGAGGGCAAATGCTGTGGTATCAAGTCAGAATATTCCGGCAGGAACAAGAGTTCCGATAGGTACGACAATCGAACTTGAATTTATTGTAAACGAAAATCAGGATTAGTACGGAGGCGGTTTTTTTAATGAAACTCAATGAATTGGTTGAAAATTATTCCGGAAAGTTTGCTGACGCAGAAATTACGTCAGTAACCGACGATACACGGAAAGTTCAGAAAGGCAGTCTGTTTTTCTGTGTAAAGGGTGAACGTTTTGACGGTCACACCGCTGCTGCCGAAATGCTTGAAAAGGGTGCTGTAATGGTTGTATGCGAACACGATACAGGACTTGGCGAACGCCAGATTATCACTGAAAATTCACGCCGTCTTTATGGTGAGGTATGCTCGGCATGGTTCGGACACCCCGAAAAGAAGCTTAAAATGATAGGCATTACAGGTACTAACGGTAAAACGACAACCACTAACATCATAAAGCACATACTTATGCAGAACGGTCACAAAACGGGTCTTGTCGGTACTATACAGAACGAAATAGGTGACGAAATTATTCACACCGACAATACAACCCCCTTTGCCTTTGATTTTATGGCTCTGCTTGACAGAATGGTCAAAGCGGGCTGTGAATATGTTGTCATGGAAGTTTCCTCTTTCGGACTGGTTCAGAACAGAATAGGCTCGTCACATTTTGACATAGCCCTGTTTACAAATCTTACTCAGGACCATCTTGATTATCATAAAAATATGGAAGATTATTATCAGGCTAAAAAACTCCTTTTCGGTATGTGTGATACGGCAATTATGAATATTGATGACGATTACGGAAAACGTCTTTATAACGAAACGGAATGTGAAAAGTTTACATTCAGCGTTAAACAGAAAGCGTCATTTTATGCCGATGGTATAAAAATAAAGTCAGTTGGTTCAAGCTTCTGGTTTTGCAATGACGGAAAGTCTTACCTTGTAAAAACAAATATGCCCGGAGTTTTCAATGTTTCAAACGTTACGGGAGCGGTTGCCGTCTGTCTGAAAGCAGGTATTCCGATTGAAAATATAATATCTGCCATTGAGGGATATAATGGTGTAAAAGGAAGATGTGAGGTTATTCCTACAGGAAAGGACTTTACGGTTATATGTGATTACGCACATACTCCCGACGCTGTTGAAAACGTTCTCAGAAGTGTCAGAGAATATACGGAAAAACGTCTTATATGTCTTTTCGGCTGCGGAGGAAACCGTGACTCTGCAAAACGTCCGAAAATGGCAGAAGCCGCCGCAAAGTATGCTGATATGCTTATTGTTACTTCGGATAATCCCCGTGATGAAAACCCTGACGAAATTATAAAGGAGATTCTTACGGGACTTGAAAAAAGTAATGTTCCGTATGATGTGGTTACAGACAGGCGTGAAGCCATTTATCATGCCTTGAAAATTGCTGAAAAAGGTGATATAATAGTACTTGCAGGAAAGGGTCATGAAGATTATCAGATTCTTGAGGGCAACAGGCATATTCACTTTGATGAACGTGAGGTTATTGCAGACGGTCTTAAAATGCTTTAATCCGTCCGCAGAAACCGGAAATTACCAACAATCAGGAGTTGTGAGAATTAATGTCATTTTGGATAATAAATTTAATTACGGCTATGCTGTCATTCTTAATCGCAGGAATATCGGGATTCAAAATAGTCCCTTTTCTGCATAAACTTAAATTTGGTCAGCCTATCAAGACGGAGGACGGTCCGCAGTGGCACGCCAAAAAACAGGGTACTCCCACAATGGGCGGTTTTATGTTTATACTTTCAACCATTATAACATCAATTGCGGGTTACTGGATTTACAGGTGGAAAGTCGGAGCTGACATGACCAATCCCGAAAATCATTATGCTTTTTACCGTCTGCTTGCGTGTATAGTTTTTGCTTCGCTTTTCGGACTTATTGGATTTATTGATGACTTCATAAAAGTTTCAAGAAAAAACAATGACGGTCTTACACCTATACAGAAAATTATATTGCAGGTAATATTTGCGGTAGGTTTTCTGTTTGCACTCAACAGATTCGGTGATACTTCAACGGTCATTGACCTCGGTTTCTGGCAGAGTCCTCCGCTTCATATCTTCTACTATCTGCTTATGATACCCGTTATAATTTATCTTACAAATGCGGTTAATCTTACCGACGGTGTAGACGGTCTGTGCGGTTCGGTAACTTTTGTATCAATGCTTATCTTTACTGTTGCCTGCTCAATTCTCAAGCAGAATGAAATTTCGTATTTTACAATGGCACTCGCAGGAGGCTGTCTCGGTTTTCTGCTTTGGAATCTCAACCCCGCAAAGTGTTTTATGGGCGATACGGGTTCAATGTTTCTTGGTGCGTCCGTGACAGGTGTCGGACTTATACTGCACAATCATCTGCTTATACTTCTTGTTGCAATGGTCTACATACTTGAAGCACTTTCCGTTGTTATTCAGGTAAGTTATTTCAAGTATACAAAGAAAAGAAGTCCCGACCATCAGGGAAAGAGAATTTTTAAAATGACTCCCATTCATCATCATTTTGAAATGAGCGGTTTCGGAGAATACGAGATAGTGATTACTTTTTCACTTGCCGGCATTATTTTCGGCATACTGGGAATAATTACATTACTGGTATTCTGACATATAAAAAATTTTAATCCTGAATAAATGCAAGGGAGGAAGTAATGGCAACACGTAAAAGCAAAAAAAAGAAATCCGCCGGACTTTTCCGGACATTTATCGGTGAAGGGAGACAGGGGGATATAAGTCTTTCGTTTTTTGCCTATGTAATGATTCTTCTTGTGGTCGGACTTGTTATGATGTCGTCGGCAAGTTATGCATGGGCTTACAGCGAACATGACGGCGACGGTCTTTTCTATGCGAAAAATCAGGCGAAAAACGCAATTGTCGGTGTTATAGCTATGTTTTTCTTTATGAAAATGGATTATCATAATTTCAAGAAAGTAAAACTGCCTGTTCTGAAAAAACTTAATATTGCAGGACTTCTTTATATTATCGGTGCTGTATTTCTTGTTCTTGTACTGCTTATCGGTAATGACGAGGGCGGTTCAATGGGAGCGAAAAGATGGCTCGATATAGGACCTATGAACTTTCAGCCGTCGGAAGTCGCAAAGCTTGCAATTATCATTTTCTTTGCATACAGTATGGAAAGAGACGGCAAAAAAATGAATACCTTTAAAACGGGTATTTTAAAATATGCCTTGCTTATGGGCGTTTATGTAATTTTGTTATATTTTGAGCCTCATCTTTCGGGTATCATACTTATAGGAAGTATCTCTATTGCAATGATTCTTTGCGGAGGTGCAAACAGAAAACAGTTTCTTCTTTTGGGAACAGGTGCAATTATTGCGGCTGTAAGTGTTATAGGCTATCAGGCATCTGTCCCCGGAAGCTATGTTGCAACACGTATCAAGTCATGGAAAGACCCGTTTGCAGACGTTCTCAATGATACATGGCAGACTGCAAATTCAATTATAGCTATAGGTTCAGGCGGACTTTTCGGTCTCGGTCTCGGAAATTCAAGACAGAAATATCTTTATCTTCCCGAAACGAAAAACGACTTTGTTTTTCCTATTGTTTGCGAGGAACTCGGTTACGTCGGTGCATTGGCAATAATAATTGTGTTCTTTCTGCTTGTGGTTGAGGGATTTTCAATAGCGGTAAGGTGTAAGGACCGTTTTGGTATGCTTATAGCGGTCGGAATCACAACACAGATAGGAATACAGACTGTTGTAAATCTTGCCGTTGTCAGCAATCTTGTACCGAATACGGGTATAAGTTTACCGTTTTTTAGTTACGGAGGTACTGCACTTATAATGCAGTTGGCAGAAATGGGCATCATGCTTAATATATCACAGCAGAGACATTACCCTAACGAAAAACCGAAACACTCATCTGAAAAAAGTATTTACAAAGAACCACAGAACGCATAAAGGAGCTGAATGAATGAAAGTACTCATAGCCTGCGGAGGTACGGGAGGTCATATAAATCCCGGACTTGCAATCGCAGATATTATAAAATCAAAATATCCTGACGCTGAGTTCCTCTTTGCAGGAACTCCGAAAGGTATGGAGGCAAAGCTTGTTCCCAAAGCGGGATACAGGCTTGAAACAATAAAGGTAGCAGGTTTTCAGAGAAAAATTTCTTTTGAAAATATCGGACGTAATATAAAAGCCGTGACCTATCTTGTTACTTCAGGAAAACGTGCAAAGGAAATTATAACGGATTTCAAACCTGATATTGCGATTGGTACGGGCGGTTATGCTGCAGGTCCTGTTATACGCAAAGCCGCAAAAATGGGTATTCCCTCCGCCATACATGAACAGAATGCCTATCCGGGAGTTACAAACAAACTTCTTGCCAAAGAAGTGGACTATGTGATGCTTACCGTTATTGAAGCACTTGATTTTATGGATAAGGATAAATTTGAATACAGTGTCACAGGTCTGCCTGTAAGAAGCAACATAAACAAAATGACAAAATCAGAGGCAAGGAAAAAACTTGGTTTCAACAATGATTTTACCGTTTTGTCATTCGGCGGAAGTCTTGGTGCAGGCTGTATAAATGACACCATGACTGAAGCTATAAAGTGGCATACAAAAAACAATCTCCGTATAAATCATATCCACGGTTACGGCGGTATGGGTAAAGACACTTTTCCACAGGCAATGAAAGATGCAGGAATACCGCTGAAAAGTAATCGTCTTAGAATTACGGAGTACATAAATGACATGAATGTTTGTCTTGCTGCTGCCGATTTGGTCATATGCCGTTCAGGTGCTTCAACCCTTGCGGAACTCGAAGCGGCAGGAAAAGCTTCAATACTTATTCCGTCGCCGATTGTTGCGGGTAATCATCAGTATCATAATGCTATGGTTCTCGGAAAGGCCGGAGCGGCGGTTGTAATTGAACAGAAAGACGTTACAAATGAAAAAATAATTTCCGAAATAGAAAAACTTTACAACGACCCCGACAAAGTTCAGGTCATGTCCGACAGTGCGTCAAAGCTTCATCTTAGTGACACTAACAGACGTATTCTTGATGTTATTGATAAGCTTTACGAAAAATCCAAAAACAAAAAGTAACACAAAATCACTTTACAGCATAATATACAAAAAAATGCTGTGAGGTGGTATAATGCAGAAACTGATAGTAAACGGAGGAAAAACCCTCAGAGGTGAACTTCGGTTACAGGGCTGTAAAAACAGTGCCTTGCCAATTATGGCGGCTTCACTGCTTTGCGGTGAAGAATGTATACTTAATAACTGCCCCGAACTTACTGATATATATTCAGCTTCGAGGATTCTTAACGGGCTTGGCAGTCGTTGCAGATTTTCGGATAATACTGCTGTAGTTGATTCGCAGAATATCGGTAAAACCGAAATACCCGAAAATCTTATGCGTGAAATGCGTTCGTCCATTATTTTCATGGGTGCAATTCTCGGTAGGACGGGTGAATGTATAGTCAGTATTCCCGGAGGCTGTGAACTCGGTCCTCGTCCGATTGATATGCATCTGACGGCAATGAGGAAAATGGGAGTTGATATACGTGAAAGCTATGGAAAAATTATATGCCGTGTTCCTTTCGGAAAAATTCACGGTGCAAAAATTTCACTTCCGTTTCCTTCAGTGGGAGCAACTGAAAATATTATCCTTTGTGCCGTTACAGCGGACGGTGAGACCGTTATAAACAACGCCGCACGTGAGCCTGAAATATGTGACCTTTGTGGATTTCTGAGAGCCTGCGGTGCGGAAATTTCGGGTGACGGTGAAAGTCGTATTGTCATTAAAGGACAAAACAGGCTTCATGGCTGTGTATACAGCATAATGCCCGACAGAATCGCCTGTGCGACATATCTTTCAATGGTTGCTTCAACGGGTGGTGAGATTATACTTACAAATGCCTGTGTTGCGGAAACAGAGCCGTTTATTTCGGTTCTTGAACAGACGGGCTGCAGTATTTACACTTATGATGACAGAATTTATTTAAGAAGCGGTTCACGTCTTAAAGCCGTTAGGGACAGAATCCGTACCATGCCACATCCGGGTTTTCCGACAGACGCACAGGCGGTGCTTATGTCGGCACTCGCAACAGCAGACGGTACGAGCGTTTTTGAAGAAAATATTTTTGACTGCCGGTACAGGCATACGGACGCTCTTGTGAAAATGGGAGCTGATATACAGGTTCTCGGCAAAATTGCAGTTGTAAAGGGAGTTCCCAAACTGCACGGTGCAAATATCGAAGCTACTGACCTGCGTGGAGGTGCTGCAATGGTTTCTGCTGCACTTTCAGCGGAAGGAACTGCTGAAATATCGGGAATATCCCATATAGACAGAGGTTATGAAAAAATAGAAGAGGCTGTCAGACATCTCGGCGGTGATATACGCAGAGCCTGAACAGTATGGAGAAAATATGAAAGATGTTGAGAAAACTAATGTTGAAAGACGGAACAGCGGAAAGCGTATGAGACGCAGACGGCGTAATATGAACCTTTATGCCGTTGTTGTCATTGCACTTGTTCTTACAATCGGAATAACCATGAGTTACACATTTCTTTTTAATATAGAGGAAGTGCATATCTCGAATATCTCCGAAAGATATGATGAAAATCAGATTTTCAATGCGTCAGGTGTAAGCATAGGTGACAATCTGCTGAGACTTAATACTCAGAAAAGTGCTGAACGTATATTGAATGAACTTCTGTATGTTGAAACAGCAGAGGTAAACAGAAAATTTCCGTCGGCACTTGAAATAAAAGTAACTTTCTGCGTTCCTGCTTTCAATGTGGAATACAGCGGAGGCGTGCTTGTTGTAAGCAGACTTGGAAAAATTCTTGAAAATAACAGTTTTAAAACTGACGGACTTCCGACAATATGCGGTCTTGAACCTGTTTCGACTGAACTTGGTCAGATGATTCAGACCGAAAGTGAACACAAAAACGAAGCTTTCAGTGAAATTATGGCGAGTGTTTCAAATGACGAAAATATCAGTGTTGCATCAATTGACCTGAATGACGAATTTGCAATAGTAGTAAATTACAATAACGGTACTGTCTTTAAAATGGGAAACTGGAATGATGCCGACTATAAACTTAAACTTGCCGAAACAGTTATGAATGATGACACTGTAAAAGGTAAAAAAGGCTATATTACAATGGTCGGTACTAATCAGTGCAGTTTTAGAACTTCGGAAGAACCGGCAGGGATTTCCACAGAAGAACAGGAGGTATCTACCGACGCATCGGGAAATCCTGTTCAGCCTTCAATAAGGGAGGAGGCAAATCCCGAACAGGAGGCTATTTTCAGTCAGTTCAATTCACGCATAAATGAAAATGCGGATTCATCGGAAGATATTTATACAGAAAATGATGATTATACATACAGTGATGATTATACTTATAACGACTATTATGGTGAAGATAATTACAATTATAATAATTATGATTATAATTATGATGATACATACGGTTATGGAAATGATTACAATGACTGGGGCTATAATGGTTATT
>DETU01000015.1:13594-14288 GCA_002362175.1 Ruminococcus sp. UBA3280 | reverse complement strand
AGAAGATACAACGGAAGTTGAAACAGCAACAGAAATTACCACCGAATCAGTAACGGAAACCACAACTGAAATTGAAGAAGAATCAGAACCCGAAACGGAAGAAGAATCAGAAATAGACCTTTCTTCTGCAACGTCTGAGGGAAGTATAGAGGGGATATGGATTTCGGACGAATTGTACGGATACAGCTTTAAGAATGACGGCACAGGCGGTATATTGGCTAATGTAACGGAAAAAATGCATTTTACCGCTGATGGCGGTCTTGCTGTATCAACACTTACTATTGCCCCTGAAAGCGTAAGTTATGACGGTACAACATTATCGGTTGCAGTTGAAGGCAATGAACTTCTTACAATGACAAAAAATGATTCATTCAATTCTGATAGTTATAACGGAGAATATACCTTAATAAGCGGTGCATTATATGACGGTATGGCAACTTCAATGTCGCAGTCTTTGGGTCTTGATATGTCCGCAGGTGTTCAGGTAATCGTTGACGATGAAGAAATGTTCCTTAATTTTGTAAATATTTTTACTTATACTGCTGAAAACGGAAATCTTGAAATAACAGATGATTCCGGTGCTCTCGGTATTCCGAACGGCAGTTTAATTGAATATAAGTTTGCAGACGGAAAACTTATTCTTATAAACGGTGCAGATGATACCGTGATATTTGACAAGATTGAATTTTAAGAC
>DETU01000015.1:0-13346 GCA_002362175.1 Ruminococcus sp. UBA3280 | reverse complement strand
CCAAGATTGAATTTTAAGACTATAAAAAACTAAAGGAGAGTATATTATGAAAAAATTAATTTCTGTTTTAATGGCGTGTGCAATGGTGACAGGTACTTTTGTATCATGCGGAAAAGACGAAAAAGAAGAAAGTTCAGAATCAAAGAAAGACGTATCTGTTTCCGAGTCGGCAGAAGAAGATAAAACAACTGAACCCGAAACAGAAGAAGAAACTGAAGAAGATACAACGGAAGTTGAAACTACAACCGAAGCAGTAACCGAAGAAGATACAACCGAAGTGGAAGAAGAAACTACTGAATCCGTTGACGAAGATTCAGAAACAGACGGTGAAAGCACAGAAGTTGACATTTCTGAAGGTGTTTCTGATGAAAATATTATTGGTATGTGGCTTTCGGAAGATGATGACGTTGTTATGGGCTTTAATTTTAACGAGGACGGCAATGCCGATATATTTATGGATATGACTGAACTGACACATTTTACGTCTGACGGCAAATTATTTATGGATAGTGAGACGTTTGAATCTGATTGTATCAGTTATGACGGAACAGTTCTTGCTGTAACCGTAAACGGACAGGACGCTTTTACAATGACAAAGGAAAGCGGAAGTGCCGACGGCTTTGATGGTATATATACAATGACAAGTGGAGTGATTTATGACAGTCTTATGACCTCCGTTGATGAATCAACAGAAGTTTTCGTTATTGTAAGCGGTGAAAGTCTTTATTCGGGTTATAGGGATATGTTCAAATATTCTGCAAATGACGGTACTATTAAAATGACAGGACTTGAAACAATCGGAATAGATAAAGATATTGTCTCCCAGTATGAAATCAACGGCGATGTAGCTGTTCTGCATGATTTTGACGGTGAAGAAATGGAAATGAAAAAGCTTGTTTATTAAGCTGATAAATGAAAAGGACGGTTTAAAAGCCGTCCTTTTTTATTACAGGTCAAATTTTTTCTTGAGTTTTTCAAAGAAACTCTGACGCTTTGCATAATTCTTTTCCGAGAGAGAAGCTTCAAATTCTTTAAGCAGGTCTTTCTGCTTTTTGGTGAGGTTTTTCGGAACTTCAACATAAATTTTTACATATTGGTTTCCACGGTCGGTACGGTGAAGCTTTTTTACACCTTTGTTTTTCAGACGGAAAACAGTGCCTGTCTGAGTACCCTCGCTGATGTTGTACTTTACGTCTCCGTCAATGGTAGGTACGGTTATTTCTGCACCAAGAACAGCTTCCATATAGGTAACGGGAATATCGCAGTGAATGTCAAATCCCTCACGTCTGAAAATAGGGTGAGACTTTACAGATACAGTTATAAGCAGGTCGCCCGAAGGTCCTCCGTTCACACCGCAGTCGCCCTGACCGCTGAGACGCATAGGCTGTCCGTCAGCGATTCCGGCAGGAATATCAACGGAAACTGTTTTCTGTACCCTGAGTCTGCCTACACCGTGACATTTCTGACATGGATTTTTTATGATTTTTCCTTTGCCTGCACAGTGCGGACATTGTTTTGTGGAGGAAATAGCTCCGAAAGGTGTACGCTGGGTAGTCTTTACAGAACCACGTCCCTGACAGTCGGGACATATTTCCGAACTTGAAGCACCGTCCGAGCCTGAACCCTTACAGGAATCACATACACTCATGCGGTTTATTTTAATTTCCTTTTTTATACCGTTGCAGGCGTCCATGAAGTTAATAAGTACAGATTCCTGAATATCCGAGCCACGACGTGGGGCATTGGCATTTGAGCGTGTGCTTCCACCGCCGAATCCACCGAAACCGCCGAATATATTGTCAAATATATCACCAAGGTCGCCAAAACCGCCCATACCGCTGAAGCCGTCCATTCCGCCTCCGCCACTGTAACTCGGGTCAACTCCTGCATGACCGAACTGGTCATAACGTTTTCTTTTTTCGGGGTCTGAAAGTACTTCATTAGCTTCGTTTATCTCCTGAAATTTTTCAACATATGACGGGTCGTCGGGGTGTAAGTCGGGGTGATTTTCTCTTGCTTTCTTTCTGAAAGCCTTTTTTATTTCGTCCTCTGTAGCACCTTTCTGTATACCGAGAACTTCATAATAATCTCTTTTTTCAGCCATAATACTTCTCCATTCTGAAGTTATCCATAATATTCCATATAAACACCGCAAGGGCGAAAGAAATTTCCGCCCTGCGATAAGATTTGTATTTTTTTATTAAACCTCTGTGAAATCAGCGTCAACAACACCGTCATCATCTGAAGAATTGTTCTGCTGTTCAGAAGCCTCCTGTGTGAACTGTGACGGGTCAATTCCCTCTGCACCGTTCGGATTAGCCTGCTGATAAACCTTTGCAGAAAGGTCATAGAAAGCTTTCTGAAGTTCTTCTTTGAGTGTCTTTATTTCACTTGCGTTGTTAGCTTCGATAGCGGACTTGAGTGATGCACACTTGCTTTCGATGTTTGCTTTTTCGTCAGCGGAAACCTTGTCACCGAAATCGGCAAGAGCCTTTTCACACTGGAATACGAGGTTTTCAGCTTCGTTCTTTGTATCAACTTCTTCACGACGCTTTTTGTCCTCTGCCGCATACTGTTCAGCTTCCTTTACAGCCTTGTCTATATCGTCCTTGGACATATTTGTTGAAGCTGTAATTGAGATATTCTGTTCCTTGCCTGTTCCCAAATCCTTGGCGGAAACGTGGACAATACCATTCTGGTCGATATCGAAAGTAACTTCAATCTGTGGGATTCCTCTCGGAGCGGGAGCGATACCGTCAAGACGGAAAGTACCGAGCTGTTTGTTGTCCTTAGCAAACTCACGTTCACCCTGAAGTACGTTTATATCAACGGCGGGCTGATTGTCTGCATATGTTGAGAACACCTGAGATTTTTTTGTAGGGATTGTTGTATTTCTTTCAATCATTCTTGTGCATACACCGCCGGCTGTTTCGATACCGAGTGAAAGAGGAGTAACATCAAGAAGGAGGAGACCGTTCTTAACGTCACCGCCGAGTACACCGCCCTGATATGCAGCACCGAGAGCAACACATTCGTCAGGGTTAATGCCCTTGAACGGTTCTTTGCCGATAAGCTTCTTTACTGCTTCCTGAACAGCAGGGATTCTTGAAGAACCACCAACCATAAGAACCTTATTGAGTTCTGACGCACTTAAACCGCTGTCGCTGAGAGCCTGCTTTACAGGTCCCATTGTAGCTTCAACGAGGTCAGCTGTGAGTTCGTTGAACTTAGCCTGTGTAAGAGTAAGGTCAAGGTGTTTCGGAGTACCTGTAGCGTCTACAGTGATGAACGGGATATTTATATTTGAAGTTGTTGTTGAAGAAAGTTCAATCTTAGATTTTTCAGCAGCGTCTTTAAGTCTCTGAGCAGCCATCTTGTCGGTTGAGAGGTCAACGCCTTCAGCCTTCTTAAATTCTTCAACCATCCAGTTTATAATTCTCTGGTCAAAATCGTCACCGCCGAGGTGGTTGTTACCCGCTGTAGCAAGAACCTGCTGAACATCTTCACCCATTTCGATAATTGAAACGTCGAATGTACCACCGCCGAGGTCATAAACCATAACAGTCTGTTCTTCTTCCTTGTCGATGCCATAGGAGAGAGCAGCGGCTGTAGGTTCATTTATGATACGCTTTACAGTAAGGCCTGCAATCTGTCCTGCGTCCTTTGTAGCCTGTCTCTGTGAGTCTGTGAAGTAAGCGGGAACTGTGATAACAGCTTCTGTTACTGATTCACCGAGATAAGCTTCAGCGTCAGCTTTGAGTTTCTGAAGAACCATAGCGGAAATTTCCTGAGGAGTATATTTCTTGCCGTCGATTTCAACCTTGTAATCAGAACCCATATGTCTCTTGATAGAAGAAACTGTTTTGTCGTGGTTTGTTATTGCCTGTCTCTTGGCAACCTGACCGACAAGTCTTTCACCATTGTTTGTGAAAGCAACGACTGATGGTGTTGTTCTTGCACCTTCGCTGTTCGGGATAACTACTGCGTTACCGCCTTCCATAACAGCTACACAAGAGTTTGTTGTACCTAAGTCAATACCGATAATTTTTCCCATAATAAATTCCTCCTAAGAAATTATAATCTTTATAAGTTTGTGAACTTTTTATTATATTGCAACCGCAACCATAGCGGGTCTTATAAGCTTGTCACCGATTTTATAGCCTTTCTGGAAAACGGTACATATATGGTTTGAAGCGTAGTCCGTACCGTCCTGCTGGCTTATAGCGTTGTGAACGTTGGGGTCAAATTCAGCACCGAGTGCTTCAACTTCCGTTACATTCATTTTATTGAGAAAATCTTTAAGCTGATTGAAAATCATAGCCATGCCGTTTTTGAAATTTTCATCGGCACATTCAACTTCAATTGAACGTTCAAAGCTGTCGATAACGGGGAGAAGATTTTCAATACATTTTGCAGAAGCGTTGTTATAAGTTTCCGTCTTTTCCTTTGCAGTACGTTTGCGGTAGTTGTCATATTCTGCAAAAAGTCTTATATATTTGTTGTTTGCCTCGTTGAGAGCGTCCTCAAGAACCGCGTACTCTGTAGCGGTGTCATTGTATTCACTTACAGCGTCATCTTCGTCTGTGGTTTCCTTCAAAGATTCTTCACTGACATTTTCAGCGGATTCTTCAACGGGTTCTGTGATATTCTTGTTTTCGTCCATCGCTGATGCTCCTTTCTGTAACTGCTAATCTATGTCGGCAGTTGTGTCTGTTATTATAATATCTTCATCATCTCCGGACATCAGATATGAAATTTTCTGTGTCAGGTATTCAATGTAGGGGATTATTTTCTTGTAGTCAACTCTCATAGGACCTATAATTCCGAGTGAACCGGCTTCTTTGTTGCACTTGCGATATTTTGAAACAATAAGACTTGAATTTCCTATAGCAAAGTTGCTTGTTTCAGAACTGAACTTCACCTGAATACCGCTGAAAGTTTCTTCCAGCAAATCAGAAAGTCCGTTTTTATGTTCAATAAACTTCACAACTTCCATTTTGTCGAGTTCGTCGCATGAAAGAAGTTTTTCACTTCCGCTGACTGTAAGTTCCTGCTGACGTAAATCTTCCGAAAGTTCACATAGTCCCATTACAAGCGGAGAAAGCGACACCATATATGCACTTACTGCCGCAACCATTTTGTCAAACATTTCTTCTGAAAGTTCGTCCACGGAAACACCGCTGAGGTTTTCTTCTATATAATGTGTAAAAAATTCAAGCTGTTCATGGTTGAGGTCAAATTCAAGCCTGCAAGCCTTGTTTTTTATGCTTCCGTTTGAAGTTATCAGCAGAATTACATAAAGTCGTTTACCTGTCGGGATAACCTCAACTTTTGAGATTACCGAGAATCTCGGTACAGAATTTGTAACTACTGCCGCACACTGTGTAATTTCGGTAAGAGCTGCAGCGGCATTCTGTATCAGAAGTTCTTCCGGAGTATCCTTACCGCCAAGCATTCTGTCAAGACGGCATTTTTCCTCGTCGGACAAGGCTGACGGATTCATAAGTTCGTCAATGTAAAGCCTGTAGCCCGAGAAAGTAGGGATTCTTCCTGCGGAGGTGTGGGGCTGTTCAAGATAGCCGAGCTGTTCAAGTGCCGCCATATCGTTTCTGATAGTTGCGGCGGAAACATTTATATTATCAAGCTTAGAGATTGCTTTTGAGCCGACGGGTTCACCTGTTCTGATGTATTCGTCAACCACAGCAGCGAGTATTTTCAGCTTTCTGCTGTTCACGGTTTACACAACCTTTCGCTTATTTAGCACTCTAACTCTTTGAGTGCTAAATATAATTTATCACTATTATTTCACTTTGTCAAGCATTTTATTCATTTTCGTCCTTTTTCACTAAATTTAACATATAAATCAGTGCAAATGTGGCAATTTTTAAATGAAGATATTCATTACGCAGAACAGCTCCCTCGATTAAAGAGAGAGCTGTTCTTTGTAAAAAGGAGGTTAATATATATTAAATCTGGATTTCATAGTAAATTATGACTGTTCACTGATGAGAATACCCACACGGCTCTGAATCTTGTCAATAGCCTGCTGTGAATCAGCCTCACCCTTGAAATACTTTGTTACTTCTTCTTCAATGATTTCCCTTACATCGTCTGAGAAATAATTGAATGCCTTGCCGGATTTTTTTACATAATCAACAATAAAGTCCCTCTCTTCCTTTGTAAGCGGTTTTAAATTTATTTCCTTGCCATTTATCCAGTATGTGTCTTCATATTCAACTTTTTTTCCGTTCTCGTCAAGATAGTAGGGTTTTGACATGGAGTCGTCGGCTTTCTTTTCAAATGCTGATACAAGAGAAGGAAGTGCATAGGTATACTGATTGTTTGTCTGATATTCCTCTGTGAAAAATTCCTTTATGAATGACCAGCAGGCATCTTTGGACTGTGAACTTTCAAGAATAGCCATAGCATTATTGAATGAAATTTCTGCACCGTTTCCGTCATCTGACGGCATACCGACAAGTGTTATATCGTCGTTGAAGTAAGCATCTTTTTCTACTCCGTATTCTTTAAAGTCATAGAGATTTACAGAATCAAGGAGAGCCTTGTCGTTGAGCAATAATGTATCCTGCTCATTCCAGTAAGCTGTCATTTCGTCTTCAGAAGCATTTTCCCAGTCAATTTCCTCATCTTCGTCGGGGAACTCATTGCAGAATTCAAGTATTTTTTTGAAGTCGTCCGAATCAAAATAACATTCAGCTTTTTCATAGTCAATAAATTTATCCACCATAGAACCACATATCAGCTCAAAGGCTGATTCTTTTGAATTTCCGTAACGCAACAACTGCATATCGGGGTGTTCGTGATAAGTGTCAATCATTTCGTCAAGAGTCCAGTTTTCCTTGTCAAAGAATTTTGTTTTGCACGCCAAAGTGGTAACATTGAAAGTAGGTGATAATGAGTAAAGTTTTCCGTCAATTTTGCTTGCACTGAGGACGTTCGGCATAATATCATCTGCGGACAGGTCAGCGTCTTTTTCAAGATATGTGGAAAGGTCTGCAAAAGTTCCTTTCGGTGCAAGTTCGGATATAAGGCTGTAATTATATGTTACAATCATATCTGGTGCGTTTCCCGAAACAATATCCATTTTAAGCTGTTTGGAAGCGGAATTTATCATCTTTTCCTTTTCTTCGTCGTATTCGTCGTACTTGCTGTAATCTGCTATTTTTATTCTGTAGTCTGTCTGTGACTTGTTAAATTCAGTGATTCTTGAAGTAATTGCCATATCATTGTAAAGCATACCTAATGTAATTACGGTTTGGTTGGCGATTTCGTCGGCACTGCGTTTTGTAAGGCGTGCGAATCCTGAAGTATTATTTGTATAATCCTGTAAGTAGACGATAAAATCACCGTCATCGAGACCTATTATAGAACGTACCGACTCTGCTGAAATATCGGAATCAATCCAGTTTATTATCTCGACGGGTTTCTTGTCCTTGTCAATACCATAAAGACCTGTCTGCGTACTTGCAAATAAAGTATATTCGCCTTTACCCATACTGATGCTGCTTATGCCTGACATATCGGAATTTTCAAGACTGATACCGCCGTCCGAGAATTTTTTTGCTTCCGTGTCGATATACTCCAGCATTTCTCCTTTATCGCCGTAACCTGCACATACAACATTTCCGTCTGAATCCGTTCCGAAATAATTTATCCAGTGAGTACCATTGCCTATATCTATTTTACCTGTAATTTCGCCGTTCTCGTTAATAATACAGTAAGTTTCTTCTTCACCGCTGAGTGACAAAATAATATTACCGTCCGAGCAGGCTGATATGTCTCTTACGGATATACGCATATCTTCTGAATCTTCGCTGTATTCTTCAACGTTTGTCACAGGATTTTCAGAAATTATTTTACCGTCTGAACCGAGTTTATAGAGGGTATATGAATATTCAGCAGCTTTGTTCATAGCTTCATAGTCAAAATTTTCGTAATCAAAATCGGGGTCATCATAGTCGGGAAGTTTGAAGTCGCCATAGTCAATAACGGTCAGAAGTGCGTATATAGTACCATCGGGAGCGACTGTAGTTCTGATATAGGATTGAGAATTTTCGGGTTTCTGAAAATCAAGAGAAATTTCATTGAAACCGCTGAAATCCACATCAGTAAGATAAAGTTTTGTGTTTCCGTCACTGTCACCGCCGGTTATAAGAATCTGAGCTGTGTCTTTGATAAGAAACATCTGTTCAATGTATTCTGCCGGAATTTCGGTGTCTATATCAATTGAACTGTACGAGTTTGTTATTGATTTGTTTATGGTCTGAGCAGAATCCGAATTTGAATTGTTTTCGTCATTTTTGTTCTTTTTACCACATGAATATGCCGAAAATACCATTGCAACAGCAAGTACTCCCGTTACTGAACGTTTGATAAGTGAATTTTTCATAATATATTGAACCTCTTTCTTTATAAATATTTTTTATATTATACTTTCTTTTGTTTTTCTGTAAATTTTTGTTTTATATCTCTCCGTCGTCTGTCTATGAATATTGATATGGCACGCAACACGACAGGTTTCTTTTTCTTTAAGAATTTTATTGCAAGAACTGCAAGCCATAGAAGTGTAAGAACAGGAACAGCAAACAGTAAGCGTCTGAAAAAATATATGAATGACAATCTGAACTCAATAAGGCGTGACGCATTTTCCCAGTACGGATAATTTATACTTTTCTTTATAATGGCATAGTCCGATATTTTTCTGAACGCTTTTGTTCTTGCCGACGGTGAAAAGCGTACACTGTTCTTTACTATTGAACATTTGTCTTTGTAGTTTTCCGAAAATTGTTTTTTTACTGCGTTGTATGCAAAGTTTTCAACAGGGTCGGGGAGTACGGTTTCATAGCAGGTTATATCTTTAAAGCCTGTTATTTCGGGTGTATCTGCAATATCTGCGGAATTTTTTTCTGGATTTGTTGAATCGTTTGAAAGCATTGAAAGACCTGACGCACCGTCATATGATATATATATTTTCGGAAGTTTTCCTGCACAGTGCTTTTCGGGTTTTGTGTCAGGAAGTTCTATAACTCCCGAAATGTAGAACTTTACACCGTTTATATAAAGGTTCATTCCGCTTACTTCGTATGAACCATAAAGAGACCACGCAAGACTTCTGTCAATAACCGCACCGTCCTGCATCAAATCGTTTTCGCTGAAGAATGAGCCGTTTATAAGTTCAAAATTTCGGAACAGGAAAAAATCTCCTCCGACAGCGGTAAGGTCTGCATCGCTTTTTCCTGTCAGGTCACTTTTTACGGTCACAGTACCCATTGACGAACTGTAAGCATCTGCAAAGGGTAGTTTTCCTTCTTCCATAGAAAAAGAGGCGTTTTGCAGTTCTTTAATCAGACCTGAACGGACTGCGTTAAGTGAATCGGTATCAAAGTCCGAATCGTCTGTAAAAAACGTGCTTACCTGTGCGAAATGTTCCTTGCTGTCGTTTTTCCAGCGGTCAGCAGTATAATTATACTGCTGTGATTTTGCCATAGAGTTCCCGACAGCTGTAAGTATGCATGCTGCCGTTATTGTAACAGCGTTTAAAGCCGTTATAACTGCGTGTTTAATTTTGAATTTCATCAAGACCACCGCCTTAGTTGTCTTTCATACGAACCTGGTCTTTTGGATTTACCGGCTTGCTTGCTGTTGTTATAACATAGTCGCTGGGATTTATTGCACCCTGTACAGCACTTGAAACTTCGTCGGACGCAAGAACTTCAACATCTACTCTTTCTGCAAAATATCTGTTTCCGAGAGGTGAACTCTTTGAATTTACAACAAGGACGAAATAACCGTTGTTGTCTTTATATACCGCACTTTTCGGAACAATAGTGTCATAGTTTCCGTTTCCGCAGGGAATAGAGAGGTCAAGCATAGAGCCTGTACTTACATCACCTGTAACGGAAAATTTAAGTATTCTGTTTTTAGAACCTGCTTTCGTATCGTTCTTTATTTCGGTAAGAACAGCTGTAACGTCGCCGTTCCAGTTGTTGACGACTTCCGCTTCAATGCCTTTTTTGATTTTCTTTGCCTTTTCTGCGTCTACCGTAAGTTCAACAGTATATCCCTCGTCTGCGATGTCTATTACTGCCAGAGGCATATCGGGAACGGTTTCCTCACCGGGTTTTATGTTTATTGCACTTACTATTCCGTTGTATTTTGATTTTATTTCAGTGACAGAATTTTCCTTTTTGATTTTTTCAATCTTTTTCTTCATGTTGTCTACTTCTTTTTTCTTTGCTTCAATTTCAAGAGTATTTGTCTTGCTGAGCATATCGTTTTCATTTTTGGACTTTGTAAGTGCCGCAATAAGTTCTTCAAGTGCGTGCTGTTTTGCCTGAACGTCTGCGTCATAGTCCTCAATTGACATTCCTGAACCTGCTCCCTGTGAAGCTTCATATCCTGCAATCTGTGAATTGAGATAATCTATATCATTTTCAATGTTGTACAGCTGATTTACAAGGTCATTTCTGATATTGTTTTTTGCTGATTCATATTCATTGCGAGCATTGTTTCTTATTTCTTCCTTTGCATCTGCGTCTGCTTTAAGTTCATTTATGTCGTATGACATATTATTATCCTGTGAAGTTTCTTCTTCAGAAGTTTCACCATTGTTTTCCGTTTTGTTTCCACCTGCACCCGTGAGCATCTGTGAGTAGAGGGAATAAGCGGAGTTATAGTCATTTTCGGCATTTGAATAGGTGTTATAAAGTGAGATAAGGTTTCCTACATATTCAACCGACGCTGTTGAATAGTCGTTTGTGTCGATAGCTGTGATTGTGGACTGTATTTTTTCGAGAATATTTGATTTTCTTGTCAGTTCACTTTTATTGCTTGTGTAGTCATATAAAGCCTGTTCGGCAGAACCTGAATTTGCAAGGGCGTTGTTTCTCTTTGCGATAGCAGTGTTGAGGTCTTCACGGGCGTTGCTTATAGCCTGATTTTCGGCTGTATAGTCCGCAGGAACACCTAAAAGTGCCTTCTGATATTCAAGTTCGAGGGTAATAAGTTCGGACTGTGCGGTTTCAAGTTCTTCATTTTCTTCCGTACCGACCGTAAAAAGAACATCGTCCTTTTTTACTTCCTGACCCGTCTTAATCATAATGGTATCAATGGTCTTGTTTCCGTCCGCCTTTACCTCATAGGATTGATTTGACTCAATCAGACCGCTTCCCCTTACACGTTCGGTAAGCTTTCCCGACATTGCACGTTCTGTTGTGATTTCTGAAAGAGACCTGTTCATAATCGTATTTGACAGCAGTGTAAGAACAAGCATAACGGCAAGAAAAATAATAAGTACTGTTTTTATTATTTCTCTTTTTCTACCTGAACCGTAATCTTTTTTTTCTTTTTCTTCGTTCATAAAAAATTGCTCCTTATAAAAATATTTTATCCTTTTATTCCGCCTGAATACGTAATGCCCTCAACAAGATAATCTTCACCGTAAAGGAACATCAGTATCGTCGGTATCATGTATACAACTCCTACCGCAAACGCAAGACCTATGTCTCCCGTGTTAATCTGTGAGAGGAACACTGAAAGCGGGTGCAAATCAGATTCTTTCATAAGTATAAGAGGCTGTTCAACCATGTTCCAGTAGTCTATGAATACAAGCATACCTATTGAAACCATTGCACTCTTGCATAGCGGAAGATATATCTGTGTCATTATCTGCCATTCGTTCGCACCGTCAAGCTTTGCCGCCTCAACATATGAAACGGGAATCCTCCGCATTACCTTTGTAAGTAAAAACACACTGAAAGGTGAAAAAATTCCGGGAAGTATTATAGACCATCTTGTATCAAGCAGGTTGAATTTGTCGGCTACAAGATAATTAGGTACAAGCGTTACCTGATACGGCATAAGCATGAGTATTATGTAAACAAAGAATATCAGATTTTTCACTTTGTTGTTGTATCTTGAAAACCCGTATGAAGTCAGAACCGCAACAGCAAGCTGAAATACTGTAATAGGCACTGTAAGTATTACAGAGTTCCAGAACTTGAAAAGATATTCGGGATTCTTGAAAAGCACTTCCTTATACTGTGAAATTGTTGCTTTGTCGGGAATAAATTTAAGATTTACATTTTCGGATATGAAAACTTTTTTTTCGTTTGTCATATTGCCGAGCATTGAACCGTAGTTTGCTGATATTTCACTTGATGTCATGAAAGAGTTTGCTATGGTAAGTACTGTGGGCATTATAAAGAGTATGGCGGAAACGCATATAAAAACTGTAAGAATGATATTGAAAATAAAGGTTTTTCTTTTGGTTTTCATCAGCCCTCCACGTCCTTTCCGAAAATATGCTCTGAAATAAGAAGAACTGCTATTATCACAATCATTACAAGTGAGAAGAATACAGCCGCCGCCGACAGTTTCTGATAATTGAGGTCATTAAATGTATTATTCATGAAATGCTGTAACATATATAGCCTGTCAACAGGGTGGTCTCCGATAAGCAGGTATATTTCACGGAAAATCTTGAATGAATTAATCAGTGAAAGTATAAGTACAAAAAGTATGGTAGGGGAGAGATAACGGAGTTTTATGTGAAAGAACTGGTAAGCCCTGCTTGCTCCCTCCAGTTCTGCAACTTCAATTATATCTTTTGGAATACCGCCTATTGCCGACATAAAAAGAATCATGTTGTATCCTATATTCTTCCAAAGAAACATAAGTATTATTACAAACATTCCGTGTGATGATTCAAGCCAGCTCACAGAATTACCGCCGAATTTCTCGATTATCTGATTTACTGTTCCGTGATTGTGGAAAAGAACCTGCCATACAAGTACTACAGAAGCGGTCGGAACCATAAGCGGACTAAGAAAAAAAGTCCTGAAAATACTTTTTCCGATTATGTTCCTTTCAAGTATGACGGCAAGTCCCAAAGGAATCACAACGGCAAGCGGTACGGCAATTACTGAAAAAAAAGCGGTATTTTTTGACGCTGTTATGAAAGCAGTGTTTTTCATAAGAGCCTTGTAATTATCAAGCTGTATAAACTCCTTTGTTATGGGGTTGCTTATAAGGGAATAATATACCACTATCCCGAACGGTATCAGAAAGAACATAAGCACACCTGCAAGGCTCGGAATAATACAGACATTGCTGAAAATTTTTTCACCTCGTCTGCCGCACTGATTTTTTGAGTTTTTCTTCATATTTTATCACAACCTTCTGCAAAATATAGACTGTCTCTATTATATAACACTGTCTGTAATGAAAAGTGACAGTGTATAAGAATATTTTTTTGTTTTTACAAAATAATCCCAACCTTTCACATGAAAAAGCTTTCATCTATACTTTCATATATAAGTGATTTT
>DETU01000110.1:15744-16035 GCA_002362175.1 Ruminococcus sp. UBA3280 | reverse complement strand
TATGTCAATATTTTTTGTAACATATGCACAATGCACATTGACTTTTCACTTAAAATATGTTATTATATAAATACAATATTTTACATTGAAACAGGAGGCAAAAAAATGAATTTTATTAAAATTATTTCATCAGTATGTGCAGGAGTAATTGCGGTTGTTCCTCTGAATTTTAATGTTTCGGCATCAGAATCTGAAATGCGTGACATAACCACAATGGAACTTGTACACGATATGGGCATAGGAATAAATCTCGGAAATACTTACGAATCATGCGGAGACTGGATTGCTCAG
>DETU01000110.1:0-15460 GCA_002362175.1 Ruminococcus sp. UBA3280 | reverse complement strand
TCATGCGGAGACTGGATTGCTCAGTGGGGCGACGGTACTCCCGAATCTTATGAAACAGCATGGGGAAGCCCTGTTATTACCCGTGAAATGATACAGGGATATGCAAATGAAGGATTTGGTGTAATACGTATACCTGTAGCATGGTCAAATATGATGGGTGATAATTACACAATAAGCAGTGAATATCTTTCAGCTGTGCGTGAAGTTGTTGACTGGTCGCTTGAAAGCGGTATGTATGTAATTCTTAATATCCATTATGACAACGGGTGGTTTGCTGGTTTTTCAACAGATAAAGATGAATGTATGAAAAAATACACTCGTATCTGGAATCAGCTTACAGAAGCATTCGGTGATTATGACGACCATCTTATGTTTGAATCCCTTAATGAAGAAGGGTGCTGGGACGATATATGGAATCGCTGGAGTGGTGAAAGTGAAAGCAAAAAACAGGCTTTCAACCTTCTTAATGAAATAAATCAGAAGTTTGTAGACATTGTACGTTCGTCGGGAAAAAACAACGCTGAACGTCATTTACTTATTGCAGGCTATGGAACGGACATTGAACTGACCTGCGACAAGCTTTTCAAAATGCCCGACGACCCGATAAACAGATGTGCCGTTTCCGTCCATTATTATACACCGTCGGATTTCGCAATTCTTGAAGAAGATGCCGACTGGGGAAAAGCACGTTCAACATGGGGAACAGA
Organism: Ruminococcus sp. UBA3280; assembly: GCA_002362175.1. GTDB lineage: Bacteria > Bacillota > Clostridia > Oscillospirales > Ruminococcaceae > Ruminococcus. Next base: position 14,753 of record DETU01000110.1, on the reverse strand, counting down.
TGAAGATTTTTTACAGCTTGAAAAAAATATGAACATGATGAAAACAACTTTTATCGACAACGGTATTCCTGTTATCGTGGGAGAATACGGTTGTCCGAAAAACAATAAAGATGAAGAATCCGTCAGACTATTTCTCAGTTCAGTATGCGAAGAAGCCTATGAACGCAGTCTTTGCCCTGTGCTGTGGGACATTACGGGACTTCACTATAATCGTGATACCTGTAAGATGTATGATTCAGAACTGAAAGAATCATTGCAGAATGTTCTGAAAAATAATGTAAAAAATATCAGAGGCGACATAAACGATGACGGTATGTTTAGTATTGCAGACGCTGTAATATTCTGTAATTATCTTCTTTCATCAGAAAGTCTTACAGAAGAACAGGCAAAACGTGCAGATGTAAACGGAGATAGCAGAACCGACGTGTTTGACCTTGTGGTAATGAAACAGATGCTTATCGAAAACATAAAATAAACACAATAATCTGTAAATTATTTATAAATTCCTATCATTCATAACCATATTACAAAAATTCAAGGAAGTGGATTTTTTGATGGTATTTATGACAATATGCAAATTTATTTTTCTTTGTACATCTCTAAATTAATATACGATTCTGAAAATAAATTAAGTCTTGACAAAATCCGGAGCAATGGTATATAATAGTATAAGCAATATTTTTAAAAGCGTAGCAGTCAGAGTAACTTTTTTTAAGTCTTTCAGAGAGTATCGGGACGGTGTGACGGTGCAGACGAAAAAAGTGAAGTGCGTCTGTCAGCTCTGCGGAGGAAAACACAAAAGTATTCCGCAGCGTTTCCTTCGTTACGGGATAAAGCTATAAATCGGAGTGGAACCGCGTTATATACGCCTCCGGAGGTGATTTTTTATGCCTCCGGGGGTTTACTTTTTAATAAGGAGGAAAAAACTTGTTCAGATATATACGGAGAGATATCCGACTTATAAAGGAGCGTGACCCTGCGGCACGCAGTACTTTTGAGATATTGATGACATATCCCAGTCTTACCGCAGTAAGAAGTTACCGTGTAGCACACTGGTTTTATAAAAGGAAGATGTTTACATTGGCACGTATAATTTCACAGCGTGCAAGGAAAAAAACGGGAATTGAAATTCACCCCGGTGCAGAAATCGGCAAGGGACTTTTTATTGACCACGGAATGGGTGTTGTTATCGGTGAAACTGCTGTAATAGGCGACAACTGCTTGTTATATCAGGGAGTTACACTCGGTGGTACGGGTAAGGATAAAGGCAAGCGTCACCCAACGCTCGGACATAATGTACTTGTCGGAGCAGGTGCAAAGGTTCTCGGACCTTTCAGGGTAGGAAATAATGTAAAAATTGCCGCTAATGCTGTAGTTCTTAACGAAATACCCGATAACTGTACGGCGGTTGGTGTTCCTGCGAGGGTAGTGAAAAGAAACGGTCGGAAAGTTTGTCAGGACGTTTGCAGGGAGATTGACCAGATTCATATTCCTGACCCTGTTTCGCAGGAACTGTGCCGTCTGAATACGGAACTTGAAAGACTTAAAAATGAAGTTTCAGAGATGAAAAAATAAAACTTAGTGCCGGTATTCCGAAGAATGTCGGCACTGTATAAAATTGTGTGAATAAAAGTAAAGGAGTTTGGAGATGTCTGTATATTTTAATTTCGGACTTGAATACATACGTTTCAGAGAAAGACAGATTGACGGAATTATTGACTATTTGCAATATGATTTGAAAATGGACAGAGAGGAACTTGCAATGCCACCCGAAAGAATGACGATAAGTTATGGTGTTGCGGACAAAACGAGGAGAATACGTGCCTCTTTGCTTGAATGGAGCAGTTTTCACAGCGGTCGTTTTTTTGACGATACGTCTGAATATAATGATATTGAGATAGTTATTTCATTTGATAATAAGTTCTTTACGGCAAAAGGTGTAAAAAGCAGTTTTATGGGAACTATATCGGAAATAGAGTTCCCTCACGGTTTTCCTGATGACCGGTATTCTTGGGACTGGTATGAACAGCTTGCCTATCAGGCAGGCGGACTTCTTACCGATGACAGACGGCTTGCGGCTTTTGCTGCACAGGAAGCCGAAAAGGACAGAAATTTCAATCTCTTTAAAAATGAAAAAGAGATACTTGAGAGGTATCAGAAATTATAATAAAAGGAGCAGTTTACAATGCAGTTATATAATTCACTTTCACATAAAAAAGAGGAATTTGTTCCTCATGAGGCAGGAAAGGCAAGTATCTACACCTGCGGACCTACTGTATATCACTATGCACATATAGGCAACCTCCGTACTTATATCATGGAGGATGTTCTTGAAAAATATCTGCGTTTTACAGGTCTTGATGTAAAGCGTGTCATGAACATAACGGACGTTGGACACCTTACAAGTGACGGTGACACGGGTGATGACAAAATGCTGAAAGGTGCAAAACGTGAACATAAGACGGTCATGGAAATAGCACAGTTCTACACAGACGCATTTTTCAGTGACTGTAAAAAACTCAATATAAAAACCCCCGACGTTGTAGTTCCTGCTACTTCCTATATAGATGAATTTATACGTGTAATTGAAGTTCTTATAGAAAAGGGTTATGCATACGAGGCAGGCGGAAATATTTATTTTGATACTTCAAAACTTGATAAATATTATGTTTTCAACGACTTCAAAGAAGAAGACCTTGCTGTAGGTGTACGTGAGGGTGTTGAAGAAGATGAAAACAAACGCAACAAGGCTGATTTTGTTCTTTGGTTCACAAAATCAAAGTTTGATTCACAGGAACTTAAATGGGACAGTCCTTTTGGTGTTGGTTATCCGGGCTGGCACATTGAATGTTCCTGTATAAGTATGAAGAATCTCGGTGAATATCTTGACATTCACTGTGGAGGAATTGACAACGCTTTTCCTCATCACACCAACGAAATAGCACAGAGTGAAGCTTACCTTGGTCATGAGTGGTGCAATTACTGGTTTCATGTGCATCATCTCAATACAAACAGCGGTAAGATGAGTAAGTCAAAGGGTGAATTTCTTACAGTTTCACTTCTTGAGGAAAAAGGCTATAATCCTGTTGTTTACAGATATTTCTGTCTGTTGTCTCATTACAGAAAGTCACTTGTCTTTGACTGGGATAATCTCAACAATGCCGTAACTTCATACAATAAACTCGTTGAAAAAATTACTCTGCTTTTGTCTGATAAATCAGGAGAGATTGAAAAAAGCGAATATGAACGTCTTATGAAAAACTTTACGGACGCTCTTGACAATGACCTTAACACTTCTCTTGCAATTACTTCCGTTTATGACGTTCTTAAATCAAAGACAAACGCTGTGACAAAGCTTTCCCTTATTTCAGAATTTGATAAGGTTCTCGGACTTGACCTCATAGCTAACGCAGAAAAGTCAGCTGAGGAAGATAACGAGGAAATTCCGTCAGAAGTTGCGGAACTTGTTGAACAGAGAAAAAATGCACGAAAAGAAAAGAATTTTGCTCTTGCCGACGAAATCAGAAATAAAATTGCCGAACTCGGTTACGAAGTCAAGGAAACAAGACAGGGTACAGAGATAAAGAAGATATAAAAAGGTGTGGGAATGAAGAAATTTTCAGTTTTTTTTATATGTCTGTTTACTTTATTTGTGCTTACTGCCTGCGGTAAACCGAAATTTGACGGTTTATGGGAAATATGTACATCTGACGGCACTCAACTTGGCTATAAAATCAGTTTCGGAAATGGCGGACAGGTGAAAATTGACGGAATAAACGAAGAATATGAAGTCGTTGACAATGATACCATTAAAATAAGTGGCGATAACCTTGATTTTAAAGTGATAGACAAAGATAAAAAGCTTGTTTATATTAGTGATATATCAGAAAGGACACAGAAAAGATGTCTTGATTCGACTGCTGAAAACCTGATGAAATCAATAAATGCGGTTTTGACTGATATGGACGCAGAAGGTGTTTTTTTCAGTGACCCTGCTGTAATATGTTCGGACGAAAACAGGAATATAAATGCAGTTCCCGAAAATGCCGAAAGTGACTTTGATATTACTGAAAGTATACGTAATTATTTCAGTGAAATTGACGAATATCAGTATATTTTCTTTATAAAGCAAGCTGCCTGCTATGGTGTTGTATGTACGTATAAATCAGATAATGATGTTGTCGGATTATGTAATGATAGTTTTCTTGTGAATACTGACAGTTCAATAAATCCCGCAGAGTTCAATTCAATCAGTAATATGAATTTTGATGACATCTATGAATATTACAAAAGTCAGATTCTTACGGAGAATATGGATTAAACAGTATGGAGACAAAAAATGAATTTGAGAAAAGCAGTACAGACTGATATTAATATTGTCGCCGATATTTACAAGAGCGTAATAGGTATGAATTATTCAGTTTGGACGGAAGATTATCCGACAATTCAGAATGTCGTGCAAGATTTCAGAAACGGAAATCTTTATGTATTTGAGGATAACAATATTATAATCGGTGCTTGTTCTGTGGAATCGGAAAGCGATTTTGAAAATAGTGATTTTTGGAAAATCAATGACGGTACACAGTGTGAAATATCAAGAATAGTGATTGCTCCCGAATATCAGGGAAAAGGATACGCACGTATAATGGTTGGAAATTTTATCAACGTGCTGGCAGAAAACGGCTGTAAATCCGTTCATCTTTTTGTTGTGAAAAGTAATATTCCTGCTGTTGAAACATACAGAAGTCTTGATTTTGATTTTTCAGGGAAGTGCAGTATGTTCGGGCATGAATATTTTGCTATGGAATACATTGTAAACAGGAAAGAGGTTTGAAATGGCAAGAATATACCCGCTTTTCAGTTCAAGCAAGGGCAACGCCCATTTTATAGGGACTGAAAAGGGCGGAATACTTATAGACTGCGGAGTGAGCTACAGAAAACTTTCCTCCGCACTTGAAATAAACAGGATACCGCTTAAAGCCATACAGGCGGTTTTTATAACGCACGAACACAATGACCACGTTGCAGGTCTTAAAATGCTTACTAAAAAAACAGGTGCTACAGTTTACGGTAAAAAGAAAACATTGCAGAAACTCTGTGATGAAGATAAAATTTCACCGCAGTCGCCCGTAATTGAAATGAAAGGAAGTATAGCCTGTGCAGATATGGAAATTACGGGTTTTGATGTTTCGCATGATGCAGTACAGCCTTGCGGTTACAGAATACATACAGCCGACGATAAATATTGTGCCATATGTACTGATACAGGCTACATAACCCCAGAAGCCGACAAGGCTTTTACAGGTTGCCGAATGGTTCTGATAGAGGCAAATTATGATGAGAATATGTTGCGAACGGGAAATTATCCTCTTTATCTGAAAGAGCGTATACTTTCAATGAATGGTCATCTTTCAAATGACGACTGTGCTTTACAGGTAGGAAAGCTTATTGAACGTGGAACGGTTTATTTTCTTTTGGGTCATCTCAGTCAGGATAACAATACGCCGTATATTGCCGATTCAACTGTACAGAAAAATCTTTCAAAGTATAAACGCAACAAAGATTATTTAATGGGTGTTGCACCTGTTGAAACAAAGGGAGGGGCGGTGATTTTCTGATGACGATAAATCTTATAGTTATAGGAAAACTCAAAGAGGACTATCTTCGCAGTGCCTGTGCGGAGTATATAAAGAGGCTTTCAAGATATTGTACCTTTGAACTTCATGAACTTGATGAATGTAGGTTAAGTGATAATCCGTCCGAAAGAGAAATAAATTCGGCATTGCAGAAAGAAGCGGTAAATATAAAGAAATATGCAAAAGGTATGATAATACCGATGTGTATTGAGGGAAAACAACTCACAAGCGTTAAGTTTTCGGAAAAAATATCGTCCGCAGGTGTGAACGGTTTCAGCACAGTTACTTTTATAATCGGAAGTTCTTTCGGACTTGCTCCTGAAATAAAAACAATGGGTAATTTTAAACTTTCAATGTCGGATATGACCTTTCCGCACCAGCTTGCAAGAGTCATGTTGCTGGAACAGATTTACAGGGCGTTTCAGATTGCAGAGGGCGGAAAATATCATAAATAAAATATTATAAAGGAGTAGTAAATGAAAAGATTTATAGCAGTTTGTCTGCTGTGTGCAATGTCTGCGTCCGTGTTTACGTCGTGCGGTAAACCGAATCTTGAGGGAAGATGGGAGTTATGCAATGCGGACGGTGAAGCACTTCATGTTACAGTAAAATTCAGTGATGACGGAATAGTGAGAATTGACGGTGAAAGAAGCAAATATGAGGTCATTGACAAGGATACCGTTGAAATTGACGGTAAAGAAAGTGATTTTGAAATTATCAACAAGGACGAAAGCCTTATTTATATCCGTGAACTTGCAGACGAAACAGAAAAAAACGCACTTGATTCAGTGGCTTCAACTCTGATAAAAGCCGCTAATTCCGCCATTGTTGAAATGGACGAAGAAGATATATATTATACGGAGAGGGCTGTTATATGTTCTGACAGCAGTAAGGATATTAACAATAATCCTGAAAATGCAGGTGCGGATTTCGATTTTGCTGAGAGTGTTAAATCTTTTGTTAATGATATTGATGATTATGACTATATAATCTATATTAAAGACGGTTATTGTCAGTATACGGCAGTAAAAAAACCGTCAGACGATATGGTCGGTATTTATCCGTCGGGTGAATTTGAAGATATGACCTTTGATGAAGTTTATGAGGAACTTAAAGGCTGGGTAGAATAAAAACATCATGACAAAAAAATAAACGTCAGAAAATGAGAGGTGGAACAGACATGAATGAAGAATATTACAGGGCGGAAATATCTTCCCTTAACCGTGAGATACGCAGACTTAACAGGCAGATTGAAACAGAACGGCAGAAAGAAATGCCCGACAAGCTTAATCCTTTTAATAATCCGACCGATTACCCCGATTTCAGCGGTGACTATTCCGATATAATGCCCGAACTTGACGCTCCCGATTGTAATGTACCGCTTGACCCTGCTCCCGATGAACGCCGTAAAATAAAGCGTTTCTATTCAATAGGCGGTTGGTGTGTAATGGGACATTTTTTCGTAAGCAATATATTGATGTGGATTGTCATGCTTGTACTGAAAATGGTTCTGAAGTCCCAAAACAGCGGAGCAGGTGAAGATTTAATAGACTCTTATATGGAAAGTTCCTCAATACTCGCAGGACTGAATATGCTTGTATTTATATTATCAAATATCCTTTTTGCGTTTATTGGTCTTAAAATGGCAAATATCCCGAAAACACAGCTTGTACGGACACGTGATTTCAGTTTCGGAAAATCACTGCAGTATTGTCTTATAGCGGGATTTCTTTGGACTGTATCTATATTTGCTTCTGCGGGAGTAGAAAATATTTTTTCACATTATGGTTATTCAACCAATGTCATGGATATGGACGGTGTAGCGGTAACGGGCACAGGATTTGCGGTTATGATGATTTATCAGTGTGTTATAGCACCGATTACAGAAGAAATATTTTTCAGAGGTATGCTTTTAAGGGTATTTTCAAGAGCAAATCAGAGGTTTGCGGTTTTTGCAACGGCATTTTTCTTTGGTTTGGGACATCATAATATTCCGCAGTTTGTACTTGCCTTTCTTCTCGGCATTTTCCTTGCACACATAACATTAAAGCATAATTCAGTTATACCTTCGGTAATTGTACATATATTCATCAATACAATGTCAGGTATTGTTTCTTATGTTGAAAGTTATTTTGGGCTGAACGGTATTATAGTAGCGGAGTGCTTAATACTTGTAATGGCAATATCAGGATTCTTTATGCTTTGTCTTTTCAGGGGGAAAGATAAGATTCCGTCATCTACTCCTGAACAAAGCAGGAGAGGAATATTAATAGCAAAAAATTCTGTGATTTTTGTATCTGCGGTTTTATTGCAGTTAATATATACAGTTGCATTGATATTTATGTAACATTAAGGCGGTCGGATTTACTGACCGCCTTTTTTTCAGTCTGATTTGTGATATATAATGGGTCTGAGCTGTACTCCTTCAAGAGCAGCGGAAACCGCCTGCGGTAACATTGAAAATTCCGAAACAAGCGAAGCAGGCTTTTTTGAACAATCGTCCTGTAGCATAGGTACGAAATAGTAGTTTTTACGATTGAAAAGTTCTCCTATATTTTTTGCCGAACCAAGCAGGGAATCATTCGATGCTATGGCAAGTACGACGGGTTTTCCGCTTCTTAAATGGGATTTGACCGCCATTGTAACGGCTGTATCTGTAATACTTCCTGCAAGTTTTGAAGCTGTATTTGATGTACATGGTGCAACTACCATAATATCGGTCATATTTTTAGGACCAATCGGTTCAGCATCAGCTATGGAAATTATAACGTCTTTTCCGCATATTTCACTGAATTTTTTTATATTATCCTCTGCAGAACCGAAACGTGTTGAAATGGCAGAAGCGTTTTCAGACATAACAGGAACAAGTTCAGCTCCCATATTTTTCAGGATTTCAGCCTGTTCAAAGCATTTTTTGAATGTACAGAATGAACCCGTCATGGCAAAACCAATTTTGAGACCTTTAAATATTTCATTCATTTAAAACACCTCTTTCCGTAAGAATATTGATTACTGTTTCAGCTATGAACTCACCGGAAGTAACAGGTGCGGTTTTTCCGGGAATACCCAAAGCCCATACCACTTTTTTTCCGAGTATTGAAGCGGAATCAAAATCTATTCCTCCCGGTTTTGAGGCAAGGTCAATAAAAAGTGTATCGTCACTGAATCGGCTTAAAAGTTCGTTGTCGAATATAAGTTCTGGAACAGTATTGAATACAAGTTTGTAATCAGTGTCCATTTTATTTGTGCATACTGATTTTATTCCGAGAATACGGGCTTTTGCAGTACCCTTTGCATTTCTTACGGAAGCCGTTATATCAGCACCGAAACCTTTGAGAATTTCAGCAAGTGCCGTGCCTATGCGACCAAGTCCGACAATAAGGACTTTAATTCCGTTAAGAGTTACGGGAAGTTCATTCAGGGCTATTTCCACAGCACCTTCAGCAGTCGGAACAGCATTTTTTAGACTGAGTTCTTCACATTCCATATAGTCGATTATTTCCTTATCCTTAAAAATATCCTTGAGTCTTTTATCAGATTTTCCTGCGAATATAACAGCGTCGGGCTTTAAGAAACCGCTTATTTCGTCAGGATTTATTTTTTCACTGGTAAAAGGTGTGGTAATCATACCGTTTTCGTCAAGAGGAGGTACAGGAAGTACCAAAAAGTCATATAATGATTTTTCATTGTTGTCCGAGATTTTAATGTTCATATTTTCGGGAAGTATGTCTGCGGAGAAACCCTTTACAGATGTATCGGAAACAGACGAAAGCTTTACGGCACAGTATACCTGACGCATATCGCCTCCTGCAACAAGTATTTTAGATTTATCTTTCATAATAATATCTCCATTCTGCCGTTTAAAACGGCTGTCAGAAAAATTTTTCTGCTGTTTTATTATATGAAATACGGGTAAAATGGTGTGCATAATAAAGAGCGTGTCCGCCCATTTGGTAAACACGCTTCAATTTCCTTTATAACCTGTTTTTTCTTTCCAGTCATCGCCTATGTGTTTTTCACAGATTTTTTTGAACCATTTTACCTGAACATCGAGTTCGCCAATCTGATTGTACATCTGTTCCCGCTGTTCGACAAAATCCGACACATCATTAAGAAATTTTTCTTTCCATTCCTTTATTTCGTCTTTTGAGAGTCCTTCATTTTCTGCAATAATGTCATCTTCGGATTTTCCTTTGAGAATTTCAAGTATTGTCTTTTCCTTGAAACTCTGTTTATATTCCTTTTTCGGAGGAGGCGGAGGCGGTTTTTCCTTTGGTTTCAGACTGTTGAGAATCATGCAGAATATTGCAAAGATTAACCCCCATATAAAAAGCTCTGCCATTGGAAAAACCCCCTTTGTCCTGATTATTTTTCAAGAGTTCCGTGAGAAAGTGACTTCAGATAAGCGTTTATAAAACCGTCAATATCGCCGTCCATAACTGCCTGAATATTACCGTTTTCAAAGCCTGTTCTGTGGTCTTTTGCGAGAGTGTAGGGCATGAACACATATGAACGTATCTGAGACCCCCACGCAATTTCCCTCTGAACTCCCTTTATATCCTCAATTTTTTCGAGGTGTTCACGTTCCTTGATTTCAACAAGTTTTGAACGGAGCATTTTCATGGCATAGTCCTTGTTCTGATACTGGCTTCTCTGTGTCTGACATGAAACAACTATGCCTGTAGGCTTGTGAATGAGACGGACAGCAGAACTTGTCTTGTTTACTTTCTGACCGCCTGCACCGCTTGAACGGTAAACTTCCATTTCTATATCTTCCGGACGGATATCAACTTCAATTGAATCGTCTATTTCGGGCATAACTTCAAGTGCAGCAAAAGAGGTGTGTCGTCTGCCTGAAGCGTCGAAAGGAGATATGCGGACAAGCCTGTGAACGCCTGACTCTGATTTCATATAGCCGTATGCGTTATCACCCTCAATAAGTATTGAAGCTGATTTCATACCTGCGTCGTCACCGTCAAGATAGTCCATGAGGGTAACTTTGTAGTTGTGACGTTCTGCCCAGTGATTGTACATTCTGTAGAGCATTTCTGCCCAGTCCTGTGCCTCTGTACCGCCTGCACCTGCATGGAATGTAAGAATAGCATTGGAATTGTCGTATTCACCCGTAAGGAGAGTGGAAAGCTTTTCGTCCTCAAGTTTTGTCTTGAAGGACGCTGACTCGGACTTTATTTCTTCAATTGAGCTGTCGTCGTCCTCCTCAATGGAAAGTTCTATAAGTGTGATTAAATCTTCAAGACTGTCATTAAGCTTATTGAACTTTTCAATTTTTCTTTCAAGAGATTTTGTCTCACGGAGAACTTTCTGAGAGTTTTCGAGGTCGTCCCAGAAACCGTCCTTTGCGGTTTCCGCATTGAGTTCAGCAATTCTTTCCTTTGCAGCCTTTATATTGAGAACGTCGGCAAGTTCTGTCATTTCCTTTCTGTAGTTAGTCATTTCAACTCTTAAATCATCAAGTATAATCATAAAAACATATCCTTTCCTGTTTCAAAAAAATTATTGTGCATAAATCCGTGAAGCAACATCAACTGTCTGTTTAGCGTCCTTTGCGTAGAAATCGGCATGAATCTTTTCGGCATATGAAGCTGTAAGAACAGCACCGCCCACTACTGTCTTACATTCGGGATATTCCCCGTTGAGTATGGAAATTGTTTCTTCCATAGCACCGAGAGTGGTTGTCATGAGTGCGGAAAGACCGACAAGCTTTACCTGATGTTTTATAGCCGTATCAACTATAAGTCGTGGGTCAACGTCCTTGCCCAAGTCTATAACATCGAAACCATAACTTTCAAGCAGGACTTTGACAATATTCTTTCCTATATCGTGAATATCACCCTTGACGGTAGCAAGGACGACTTTTCCCTTTGAAACGCTTTCAGTGTTATTCTGTGAGAGTTTTTCCTTTATGACTTCAAAGCAAGCCTGTGCAGCACCTGCTGTAAGTATAAGCTGTGGTAGGAAAATTTTACCCTTTTCAAATTTTTCACCTGCGGAATCAAGTGCGGGAATAAGGTAGCCGTTTATAATTTCCATAGCGTCAACGGTTTTTATGAGTTCCTTTACAGCTTTAAGAGCTTCGTTTTTAAGACCGTTTTCAACTGCATAGACAAGGTCGGGAGAATTTTTTTCCTGAACCGACGGAGCAGATTTTGGTGCAGAATTATCCTGTGCATATATGCTTATGAATTCTGCTGAATTTCTGTCTGTTCCCGAGAGAAGTCTGTAAGCACGCACCGCACCTATTATTGAATCAATGTTAGGGTTTATAATAGGCAGGTCAAGACCGCTGTGGAGAGCCATAGTAAGAAATGTACGTGTTATAAGTTCTCTGTTTGGCAGACCGAAAGAAATATTTGATACTCCGAGTACCGTACGCAGTCCGAGTTCTGTTTTTACTCTGTGGAGAGCATTGAGGGTTTCCATAACGCCGTCCTGTTCCGCCGAAGCCGTAAGGGTGAGACAGTCAATAAAAACGTCCTCTTTTGGTATGCCGTACTCTACAGCACGTTTAAGTATTTTTTCTGCAATGGCAAAACGTCCCTCTGCTGTTTTCGGTATACCGTTTTTGTCTAAAGTAAGTCCGACAACAGAAGCACCGTATTTCTTTACAAGCGGAAGAATATTATCAAGTGATTCGTCCTCGCCGTTTACCGAATTTACAATGGGTTTGCCGTTATATACACGCAGACCTGCTTCAAGAACCGACGGAATTGTTGAGTCAAGCTGTAATGGTATATCACATATGCCCTGAATTGCCTTTACAGCAGTTACCATCATTTCTTTTTCATCTATTTCGGGGAGTCCTACATTTACATCAAGTATTTCCGCACCTGCATGAACCTGCTCAACCGCCTGACCAAGTATATAGTCAATATCGTGATTGAGAAGTGCTTCTTTGAAACGTTTTTTTCCTGTAGGGTTAATTCGTTCACCGATAACACGTGGCTGATTTATTGTAACGCAGTTCACAGCCGAACACGCAAGGCTTACACGTTTTACAGGTCTTTTGATATTTTCAACGCCGTCAAGTTTCTGAATCATCTGACGTATATGTTCAGGAGTAGTTCCGCAACAACCGCCGAATATCCTGACTCCTGCTTTAGCAAGTTTTACCGCACTTTCTGCAAATTCTTCCGCACCTACATTGAAAAGATTGGTTACAGGGTCGGGAAGTCCTGCGTTTGCTTTTGCGATAACGGGCAGTGAAGTGAGTGAACATATTTTATCAAGTACGGGAAAAAGCTCCTCCGGACCAAGCGAACAGTTTACGCCTATAGCGTCAGCACCGAGGCCCTCTAAAACTGCTACCATACATTCAGGTGAAACACCTGTGAAAGTACGCATATTTTCTTCAAATGTCATGGTGACAATTACAGGCTTTTCAGAATTTTCCCTGACAGCAAGAAGTGCGGATTTTACTTCATATAAGTCCGTCATTGTTTCGATTACTATAATATCGGCTTCATTTCCTGCAATAACTATTTCCTTGTATACTTCATATGCGTCCTCAAACTTGAGAGTTCCCGAAGGTTCGAGAAGCCGACCTATAGGACCTATATCGAGGGCAATGAGACATTTGTCGCCGACTGCGGAACGTGCGTTTTTTATACCTGTCCTTACTACTTCCGAAACGCTGTAACCCGAATTTTCAAGCTTGAATCGGTTTGCACCGAAAGTGTTCGCATAGACAATGTCCGCACCTGCTTCCGCATACATACGATGTATATTCATTATTGCTTCGGGATTTGTTATGTTCAGGATTTCGGGAACGTGTTCTGTCTGTATGCCGTGAGACTGTAACATAGTTCCCATACCGCCGTCAAGAAAGACGAATCTGTTTTTTTCAAGCAGATAATGAAATTTATCAGACATATTATTCCTCCCTAATCATTCGCTTCTGAAAGTTCCGAGACAACGGAAAAATTCCATATTTTCTGAAAGGTCGTTCATAAGAGCCTTTACACTCGGGTCGGTAAGCTTTCCGCTGAAATCAAGATAAAACATTACATCAAAACTTCCGTCACGGATAGGACGGTTTTCAATTCTTATGATATTCATGCCGTTTACGTAGAATTTTGTAAGCAGACGGTAAAGGCTTCCCTCGGTATGCGGAATCTGAATCATTATGGAAACTGAATCAGCGTCGGGAGCTACCTGTAAATTTCTTGATATGCATACAAACTGTGTACGGTTTACGGAACAGTCTGCGATATTTTCGGCAAGAATTTCAAGTCCGAGCTTTTTGGCACAGTCAGCGGAACATATAGCCGCAATTTTTTCATCACTGTTCTTTACCATTTCGGCGGCTGTTGCTGTATTGCTGTATGGTGATGTTTCAAGAACGTTTTCAGTAAGAAATGCACTGCACTGTGCAAGAGCCTGAGGGTGTGAATACACGCACTTTATATCTGATACTGCAGTACCTTTTTTTACGGCAAGACAGTGATTTATTTCAACACATACCTGTTTTACAACGTATACGCTGTATTTTGCCATTAGGTCATATGCACTGTCAATCATTCCTGCAGTTGAATTTTTCAGCGGAATAACACCGTATTCTATTTCACCCGACTGTACTGCTTTGAAAACGTCCTCAAACGAATTATAGAAAAACGGTTTTTTGTTTCCGAAAATCATTCTTGCGGCGGTTTCGGAATTTGCCCCCGAAGTTCCCTGACAACCGATTTTTTCAGCGTTCTGAAAATAGGGAACACTGAAATTATAGTCATGTTTGTCAGAGAGTAGTTTTCTGTTCTGTAAAAGTTTGCTGATGTCCATTATAGTGGTGAAAAGTGCGGCAGTACCGTTTTCAAGAGTCTTGTCATTGGTAAGACTTTTTATTCTGTCAATTACCTGTTTTTCACGTCCTCCCTGAAAAACGGGCATATTATTTTCCTTTTTATAGTCTGCCACTCCTTTGCAGAGTTCCATTCTTTTCATAAAGAGAGAAAGTATTTCTTTGTCTGTATCGTCTATTTTATCACGAAGATGCTGTAAATCCATGATTTTTTACCTCCATAAATTAACTGTAATAACACAACATACATTATATCAGATTTTTTTGTAAAAATCAATAAAAAAGAAATAAATATATTGCAA
>DETU01000084.1 GCA_002362175.1 Ruminococcus sp. UBA3280 | reverse complement strand
CAAAAAAAGTTGTATAATATATTATGCAGTGGATTTTGCTGTTATTTTAAAATATTATAAATTTTCGGTTACGGAGAAAGTTAATATGATTAAAGGATATGAAATTGAAAGAAAATTTCTTGTAAAACTGCCTGATACTGACACTCTTGATGTCAAAAGGAAAATCATTATTATTCAGACTTATCTGAAAAACGGTGAAAATAATGCTCAACGCAGAGTAAGACGTATAGATGACGGTGAAAATATCATATATACTTATACGGAAAAGCTTTTTATCACAGCGGTTACACGTAAGGAAATGGAGTATGAAATTGATGAATCCGAATATAACCGTCTGATTGTTCAGGCTTGTGAGGATTATTCGCCTATAAATAAGGTGAGATATTGTTTTGATTATAAGAATCAGCTTTTTGAACTTGATGTATATCCGTTTTCAGACAGTCTTGCGATTATGGAACTGGAACTTGGTTCCGAAAAACAGGAAATTATTTTTCCCGACAATGTTACGGTATTAAAGGAAGTTACGGGCGATTCGGATTATTCAAATGCTTCTCTCGCAACTGCGGAGGCATTTCCTGAACAGTATATGTAAAATGCACAGAAACGGAGATTTTTCGATGGCGGAAAAAATTATACCAATTGAAAATCAGGAACAGATTTCAGAACTTTTCGGCAGACTTGACGGCAATATAAGCCGTATTCAAAAAGAATACAATGTTGCCGTTGTGAGCAGGGACGGTGTCATTAAAATAATCGGAGATGAAAAGAATATATCCGAAGCTGAAAAGGCGGTTAAGATTCTTATAAAAATGTCGTCGGGCGGACAGACACTAAGTGAGCAGACTGTACGTTATGTTACTTCAATGGCATCGGACGGTGCGATTGAACAGCTTGAAGAACTGAAAGGTGACGGAATATGTCTTACTGCTTCGGGAAAAATTCTGAGGGCAAGAACAGTCGGACAGAAACGCTATGTTGACGCAATAAAGGAAAATACCATTGTTCTCGGAATAGGACCGGCAGGAACGGGCAAGACATATCTTGCGGTCGCCATGGCTGTAAAGGCTTTCCGTGAACATAAGGTTAAGAAGATTATTCTTACACGTCCCGCTGTTGAAGCAGGTGAAAAACTCGGTTTTCTTCCGGGTGATTTGCAGGATAAGGTTGACCCTTATCTCAGACCGCTCTATGACGCTCTTTTTGATATGTTCGGAGCTGAAAATTTTGCACGGTATATGGAAAAGGGGATTATTGAAGTTGCACCTCTTGCCTATATGCGTGGAAGAACTCTTGACGAAGCTTTCATTATTCTTGACGAGGCACAGAATACAACGTCCGAACAGATAAAGATGTTTCTCACACGTCTCGGAAATGAGAGCAGAATGGTTATTACAGGCGATATAACACAGATTGACCTTCCTGATACAAGAAAGTCGGGACTTGTTGAGGCTGTGAAAGTTCTCAACGGCATTGAAGGAATAGAAATTCACAGATTTACCGACAAGGACGTGGTACGCCACAGACTTGTACAGGATATTATAAAGGCATATGAAAAGTATAATGAAGGGAGAATGAGAAATCATGGCTAAATTAAAGGTTTATGTAAAAAATAATCAGACAGAGGTGAAAGTTCCCGTCGGAATTAGACTTCTTATAAGAAGATGTTGTCAGGCAGTTCTTGCAACCGAAAAATTCGGCAGAGATGCGGAAGTCAGCGTTTCTTTTGTAAGCAACAGCGAAATAAAGAATCTCAACAAAATATACAGAAATAAAGACAGTGTTACAGACGTACTTTCATTCCCTCTTACAAGTGAGGACGGTACGGTTGAACTTAATCCCGAAACAAATGCTGTTCAGCTCGGTGATGTTGTTATTTCTCTTGAAACAGCAGTAAAACAGGCACAGAATTACGGTCACTCGCTTGAACGTGAAGTAGGATTCCTTACAGTTCATTCCATGCTCCACCTGCTCGGCTATGACCACGAAACCAGTCAGCTTGACCAGCGAATCATGCGTGAAAAGGAAGAATCCGTGCTTGAAAAACTCGGAATTTCAAGAGATGCTACTTTTGTGGTACAGGAGGATAACGGCTGATGTCCAGAACCGCTTTTGTTACCATTGCAGGAAGAACCAATGCAGGAAAATCTTCACTGCTGAACGCCATTGTAGGTGAAAAAATAGCGTCTGTCAGCAACAAACCGCAGACAACACGTACACGCATTACAGGTATAAAAAATATTGATGACGTTCAGCTTGTATTTTTTGATACCCCCGGACTTCACAAGCCTGTCAACAAATTAAGCGAACATATGCTTAATACCGTGAAAGAATCGGTAAGCGATATTGATGCCGTTGTTTTTGTAATGGACTGCACAAAGAAAATCAATGAGCAGGAAATTAATCTGCTCAAATCAATGAATGAGTCAAAAATGCCTGTTATACTTGTTTTTAACAAAATTGACCTGCTGAAAAGTATGGACGAACTTGCTCCTCTTATATCGTCACTTACTTCACAGATAAAGTGTCAGGCGGTTGTGCCTGTAAGCGTTACAGAGGGAAACGGCGTTGATATAGTCATTGACGAAATTATAAAGCTTTCGGAGGAATCCGTTCACTTTTTCCCCGACGATATGATTACCGACCAGCCTGAAAAAGTACTTGCTGGTGAAATGATACGTGAAAAGCTTCTCATGCTTCTCAAAGACGAAGTACCGCACGGTATTGCTGTAGGAGTCGAACAGATGACGGAACGTGACGACAAGGATATACTTGATATTTCTGCGGTCATTTACTGTGAAAAGGAATCACATAAGGGTATAATTATCGGCAAGGGCGGTGCAATGCTGAAAAAAGCCTCCACCATGGCACGTATGGAACTTGAGGATTTCTTTCAGATTCAGGTCAACCTTAAATGTTGGGTAAAAGTAAAAGAGGACTGGCGTAACCGTGAAAACTTAATCAGGAGTTTCGGACTTTCCGAAAAGTAATATTTTTTAATGACAACAGTAAAAGGTATAGTTATAAAAGAACGTACAGCAGGGGAACAGGACAAGTTTATTGATATTCTTACCGAAGAATACGGAGTTATTGAACTTACTGTTAAAGGTGCGAAAAAAGTCAGCGGAAAATCAGGCAGTTCCGTTCAGCTTTTTGCGTATTCGGCTTTTTGTTACAGTCAACGCAGAGATTATCTGATTCTTAACAGTGCGGAACCTATACGCATTTTTTACGGTCTGCGTGATTCATTGACAAAAATTTCACTCGCATCATATTTTGCGGACGTTCTGCGGTTCTGTATAAGACCCGAAACCCGTAACGGCGATATTATGCGTCTTTTTCTGAATACGCTTCATTATCTCGAAAAAGACCTGCGTGACGAAAAAATGTTGAAAGCAATATTTGAACTGCGTCTCATGTCTGAAATAGGATTCATGCCTGATATTCTGGCGTGTCGTGACTGCGGACTTTTTGAACCTTCGGAACTTTTTTTCAGTGTAAAGGAAAGCTGTTTTTACTGTAAAGACTGTTTTCACGGCAATGCTGACGAATGGTATAAAGTAAAAATTTCCGTTCTCAGTGCAATGAGACACATTCTTCTTTCTGATTTCGACAGGCTTTATAATTTCAGGATTTCCCCCGAAACAATGCAAAAACTTTCTCTTATTGCGGAAAATTACCTTATTTCGCATCTTGAAAGGAATTTCCGTACACTCGGTTTTTACAAATCACTTAAACTGTAATTAAAGGTAAAATATATGAATAAATATCTCAGAACACTTGAACTTGATAAAATTCTTGAAATGCTTGCGGATTTGACTTCCAATGAAGAAACAAGAAAAATGGCACTTGCTGTGCGTCCCGATAACGATTTGGGACGTGTACGCCATGAGTGCCTTAAAACCTCACAGGCTTTCAGTCTGTCGGTACAGTTCGGAACACCGCCGTTCAGCAATTTCAAAGATATTACAGCTGTAGCCGCCCGTGCAAAGTCGGGGGCGGTTATTTCTTTGCGTGACCTTATGGACATTGCCGCCATGCTCCGTCAGATAAAGGGGCTTGCGGATTGGTACGGTCACTGTGAAAATATTGAAACAGAACTGAATTATCTCTTTTCACGTCTTGCACCTAACGACTGGCTTCTTGAAAAGCTTGAACGTTCGATTATTTCCGATAACGAAATTTCTGATGCGGCAAGTCCTGAACTTGCGGCGATAAGAAGAAAGATAAACCGTGCAGGTATGCAGTTGAGAGAAACTCTTAACAAGATGGTGAAAAATAAGACCACTCAGCAGTATCTGCAGGAAAATTCCGTCACTATAAGAGACGGACGCTTTGTACTTCCCGTAAAGTCTGAATATCGCGGACAGGTCAGCGGTCTTATTCATGATACTTCGGCAACGGGACAGACTATCTTTATAGAACCTATGGCAATAGTAGAGGCTAATAACGACATACGTATTCTTGAGGGAAAAGAGCAGGAGGAAATTGAAAGAATTATCCGTGAACTCTGTCGGGAATGCGGTGACTATGCGGACGTTCTGTGCGAAAATTATAAAATCTGTACAGAACTAAATCTTTATTTTGCAAAGTCGTCACTTGCCGCAAGGCTTAACTGTTCGCTTCCCGAAATTACCGACGACGGTAAAATGAATCTCAAAAAAGCACGTCACCCCCTTATTGACCGTAAAAAAGCAGTACCTGTAAATATAAATCTCGGCAACGATTACAGTACTCTCATAATAACAGGTCCTAATACGGGCGGTAAAACCGTTTCTTTAAAAACTGCCGGACTTCTAAGTGCAATGACTATGTGCGGTCTTATGATACCGGTTGCCGACGGCAGCAGTATTTCGGTTTTTGACCATATACTTGCGGATATTGGTGACAGTCAGAGCATTGAACAGAATCTCTCTACTTTTTCGGCACATACAAATAAAGTTATAGAAATTCTTGAAACCGCCGACGAAAAATCACTTGTTCTTCTGGACGAACTCGGTTCGGGAACAGACCCTGTTGAAGGTGCAGCCCTTGCGGTTTCAGTAATAAAACGGCTTATGATGTCGGGTGCTAAAGTAATGGTTACAACTCACTATCAGGAACTTAAAGTATTTGCTATTGACAGCCCCGACGTTGAAAACGCTTCATGTGAATTTGACATTGCAACACTCCGTCCGACTTACAGGCTTATAGTAGGTTCTCCCGGAAAATCAAATGCTTTTGCAATTTCAGAAAGTCTCGGAATGCCGTCCGACATAATTGACGACGCAAAATCGCTGATAAGCAGGGCAGACAGCCGTCTTGAAGAAGTTATAGGAAAACTTGAAGCCTCACGTCTTGAACTTGAACGTCAGAAAGAAGAAATTTCACGTCTACAGGCACAGGCTCGTGAACATGAAAATATTCTCCGAAAAGAACGTGAGGAACTTGAAAAGACAAAGGCGGACGAACTCGAAAAAGCACGTCTGCGTGCCATGACGATTATTGAACAGACAAAAGCCGAATCAAACGAACTTATCACAGAACTTGAACAGCTTAAAAAGGAAAAGGACAAAAAGAATTTCGGTGAAAGTGTTTCGGGTGTGAAATCAAAGTCAAAGCAGAGTTTCAATAAAATGTATGATACCGCTAATCCTGTTGACAGGCATGACCCTAATGCAGACTATGTGCTTCCGAGAAAACTGAAACGTGGTGATACCGTTTATGTGGTTGACCTGCAAAGAAAGGGTATTGTTTCAGGCGACCCCGACGGCAGTGACTTTGTTTTTGTACAGATGGGCGTTATGAAAACAAAAATGAATATTTCACGTTTGCGTCTTGAAGAACCTGAAAAGGTTACGTATAAGAATAAACTGTCACGGAAAGTCGGCAAAATAGGTGTAAAGGCTGAAAGACGTGGAAAAATGGAGCTTGATATTCGTGGCTGTGCTTGCGACGACGGTGTTTATCAGCTTGATGAATTTATTGACAGGGCTGTTATGTCTAATATTTCTATGGTGACTATTATCCATGGTAAAGGTACAGGTGTACTCAGACAGGCGGTGCAGAGTCGTCTTAAATCCCACCCGTCTGTAAAAAGCTACCGTTCGGGAGTTTTCGGAGAGGGTGAGGACGGCGTAACCATTGCCGAGTTAAAATAAGGAGTTGATATTATGCAGAAAATGCTTATAGTCAGCGGTGACTATACCATGTGGGACTGCGGTGACGATTTCTATGGACTGGAAGAATTAAATAATCATCTTGCTGACGGCTGGAAAGTAGTAAATATGCAGGTATCAAGTACAACTGTCCGTAAAGACAATCAGTTTGCCAATTATGCGAATGCATTCAATGTATGTTATGTGGTGATTGAAAAAGAAGATTAATAAAAATTAATCTGAAAAACTTTCCTGTTAACTCTTGACAAGATTAATAAAATATGATAAAATAATACAAATTGCAAAAAGAAGCTTCGGTTTCATATATCATTGTTACAGGAAATCCTGTAGCGGTGAGGCAAGATTTTTTTAGCCGGCAATGTTGAATTGCCTTATTGATTCGGTTTGTGCCGAGAAATTTTTATAAGTTTTCATCAGCTTGTGAAAGGTCAATAAGAGTAGTAAAAGGTATCTTTGCTTATATAGACTCTGAAGCCAATATGAAGTTATAATGCATAGAAATATGTATTTTCATGCACGTGCCGGTTGATGAAACCTGTACGTGCATTTTATTTTATATTATAACTTATGAGGTGAATTATGGAAAATAAATTAAAGCTGTACGGATTCAATAATCTTACGAAATCACTCAGTTTCAATATATACGATGTCTGTTATGCGAAAACCCCGAAGGCTCAGCTTGACTATATAGCGTATGTTGATGAGGCGTACAACTCGGAGCGTATAACGGACATAATGACCAACCTTACAAAAATGATAGGAGCTCAGGTTCTTAGTATTTCAAGACAGGATTATGACCCGCAGGGTGCGTCCGCTACCTTTCTTATTGCCGACGATACCATGATACCGGCAGGAAGTACGGAAACAGTCGCACATCTTGATAAAAGTCATGTAACAGTCCATACCTATCCCGAATATCACCCCGATACAAATATAGCGACTTTCAGGGTTGACATAGACGTTGCAACGTGTGGAAAAATTACCCCCCTTACTGCTCTTGACTATCTGATAGGAAGCTTTGATTCCGATATAATTACAATGGACTACCGTGTGAGAGGTTTTACACGGAGCGTAGGCGGTGAAAAACTTTTTATCGACCACAATATAACGTCCATTCAGGACTATATTGACAGTGCCGTTCTGGACAGATATGACGCAGTTGATGTGAACGTATATCAGGCTAATATTTTTCACACAAAGATGCTTATCAAAGAAATTGAACTGCAAAATTATCTGTTCAATACTGACGTTCGTGAACTTTCACCACGCAACAGACTTGAAATAATAAACAGTCTCCGACGGGAGATGATTGAAATTTTCAGCGGAAGGAATGTTTTTGAAAATGGGTCTTTCACAGATTAATGCACCGATTTACGAGGCTTTAAGAAAATTCAGACGTATGCGTGTTGTACCTTTTGACGTACCAGGACACAAGCGTGGGCGTGGAAATATGGAACTTACGGAATTTCTTGGTGAAGACTGTATGAGTGTTGACGTTAACTCTATGAAACCGCTTGATAATCTCTGTCACCCCGTTTCCGTAATAAAAGACGCTGAAATGCTTGCGGCACAGGCTTTTGGTGCGGAAAATGCGTTTTTCATGGTAGGCGGTACTACTTCAGCGGTACAGAGTATGATAATGTATGCTTGTAAGAGCGGTGATAAAATCATCATGCCGAGAAATGTTCACCGCAGTGCCATAAATGCACTTATTTTGTGTGATGCCGTACCCGTTTATGTTAATCCCGACGTTAACAGACAGCTTGGAATAGCTCTCGGAATGTCGGTTGAGCAGGTTGAAAAAGCCATTGAGGAAAATCCCGACGCTAAAGCGGTGCTGGTAAATAATCCGACTTATTACGGAATATGCTCCGACCTTAAACGTATTACGGAAATCGCACACGCACACGGTATGCTTGTACTTGTTGACGAAGCTCACGGAACACATTTCTATTTCGGTGAGAATTTCCCCGTAACAGCCATGCAGGCAGGTGCGGATATAGCTTCCGTAAGTATGCATAAATCGGGCGGAAGCCTTACACAAAGTTCATTTCTGCTTATGGGTGAAAATATAAATTCCGACTATATGAGACAGGTCATAAATCTTACTCAGACAACAAGTGCGTCATATCTTCTGCTTTCAAGTCTTGATATTTCACGTAAAAGGCTTGCCCTCAGCGGACGTGAAATATTTGCGGAGACTGTTGAAATGGCAGAGTATGCACGTTCCGAAATAAACGGAATAGGCGGTTATTATGCATATTCCAAAGAACTTATAAACGGTGACAGTATATATGATTTTGATGTATCGAAACTTTCAGTTTATACTTTGCCTGTGGGACTTGCGGGCATTGAAGTCTATGACCTGCTTCGTGATGAGTACGATATACAGATAGAATTTGGTGACATAGGAAATATCCTTGCATATATTTCAGTAGGTGACAGAAAACGTGATATAGAACGTCTTATCAGTGCAATGTCGGAAATAAAGAGACGTTTCGGAAAATCGGGTGCAGGTATGCTTACGCAGGAATATATCAATCCGATAGTTGCAGAAACTCCACGACGTGCTTTCTATGCGGATAAGGTGTCACTTCCTCTTGAAAAATCAGTAGGACGTGTGTGCAGTGAGTTTGTAATGTGCTATCCACCAGGAATACCGATACTTGCTCCGGGTGAACTCATAACAGACGAAATTATTGAGTATATAAAGTATGCAAAAGATAAAGGCTGTTCAATGACAGGTACGGAAGATATTAACATTGAATATCTAAATGTTATTATATGATTTTTATTTCAGGGAATAGATAATATGAAGAAATTAAATTTTATTTTGATTGTTTTGTTTGATATTATTTCTGTATTGATTGCCTATGGGAATTTTCTCGAA
>DETU01000031.1:1001-26860 GCA_002362175.1 Ruminococcus sp. UBA3280 | reverse complement strand
TAACAGATAATTTATTTTGTAAAATACCGAGAGATTCAGCAATAAAAAACGTCAAATATAATGTAAAAAGGCGGAATTATTATCTTTTCTGAAAATTTATTTATTTCCCTTGCAATATAAGAAAAATTATAGTATAATAATTATTAATATAATCGGGGATTATGGCTTTCTGCCGTCCGCCGAAAAAAAAGGAGGAACAAAATCTTGGCTAAAACAAAAGCTATCGGTTCAAAGCAGAAGCCGTCTGTTACAGCTTCAGACATAATCGCAGCAAAAACGCAAGTAAAGTACAAGCCGCTTTATTATGTTGCTGCCTTTCTAATACCTGCTCTGCTTACTCTTATCGCATATGCCTTTTTCGGCATATATCCATTCAACGAGCGTTCTGTACTCGCTCTTGACCTCAACGGACAGTATATCTACTACTTTGAGGCTATCCGTGACGCATTCTGGGGTGACGGAAACATTTTCTACAACTGGAGCCGTAACCTATCAGGCGAATTCATGGGTATAACGGGTTATTACCTCGCAAGTCCATTCACACTGATTGTCATTCTTATGCCACGAAGTCTTATTCTTGAGGCAATGATGATAATGCAGCTTTGCAAAGTCGGTGCTGCTGGTCTGACATTCTGTATATATGCACAGAAGTCAAAAAATGTAAAACCACTCCAGTCAATTCTTTTCTCTACAATGTACGCAATGATGAGTTACGTTGCAATTCAGCTCATTGACCCTATGTGGATTGACGGACCTATTTTCCTGCCACTTATTATATTAGGCGTTGAGTATCTTATCGACGACGGCAGAAAACTGAATTATATCATTCCGCTTGCAATTATGTTTGTTGCTGAATTTTATATCGGCTACATGATTGCCATATTCGTTGCAATTTACTTCTTCTACTACCTTTTCTTCGGAACAAAAAGACAATTCAAGAATACAGGAGAGTATTTCAAGACCTTTGGAATCATGGCTGTTTCAACTATAGTTGTACTCATGTGCAGTATATTCATGATTCTTCCGGTTTATAACGGTCTTTCAAACGGTAAGTTCAATTTTTCAAAACCTGATTACACTTTCAAGCATATGTTTGAACTACTTGAACTTATACCGACCCTGCTCCCCAACCAGTACTATTCAGTAAACGTTGACGAGGGTACAAGGTTGTACGGACGACCGGAAATCTACTGCGGTGTTCTTACACTCACACTTTTACCGCTGTTCTTCATGAATAAGAAAGTCAAAGCAAAAAAGAAAATCGGATATGGCATTATTACTGCAATAATGATTACAAGTATGTATGTAAAGCCTATCAATATGCTTTGGCACGGCGGGCAGGACCCCAACTGGTTACCTTACAGATATTCTTTCCTGCTCTCATTTGTTTTCGTTTCAATGGCAGCAGACATTTTCTCAAATCTCGACGGCTACAAGCTTTCACTCGGAAGTGTTGCGGGAACTTTCACTGGTATCGCCGTACTGGTTGCATTCTTTAATGAACGTATGCCAAAATACAACTATAATCAGGAAAAATATCAGTATGTTGCAACAGTTCCCTACAAAACAACCGAAACATATCACAGCGACACACATGAAGAATTATGGCTCGGTACTCTTGTTATCGGCGTAATGCTTGCGGCTGTATATCTGATTTACCTCTATTTCTACAGTCACTCCAAAACCAAAAAAGGAAGAAATCTCCTTACAATCGCCGTTGCCTGTGTAGTATTCTTTGAAGCAGGATACAATGCTTATGATACTTTCAAGAAAGTAAACAAGGAAGTTGCCTACTCAGACCGCTCGACATATGAGGAAATACTTTCCGCTCCTGCAATTGTTGACGCAATTGAAGAACATGACGACGGTTTCTACCGTTCAGAAAAAACTTATCAGCGATGTGTAAACGATAACCTTGCATACGGATTAAAAGGTATATCACACTCAAGTTCCGTAATGAACGCAAGAGCAATCAAATTCATTGAAGCTCTCGGATATTTCACACAGAGTTATGAAACACAGTACAAGGGAAACAACGTTGTTGCAGACTCACTTCTTGGTATCAAGTATGTTATCGACGACCCCAACAGAAATACCGGCAACCGTTCACTTCTTGAACCCGTATACGAAAAAATCTTTGAAACAACTTATATCAACAATGCAAACAGGGAAACAACCGTTGATATATATGAAAACAAAGATGCTCTTGCAATCGCATATGCGGCAAGTGATGATATGCTTAAACTCGGTCATCTCGGAAACGACAATCAGTTCAACAGCATGAATATTTTCCTTAGCACCCTTACAGGAAATACAGATTTCCATACAGATGAAGAAGGTAACATTATAATAGACGGTTTCAAAGAATATTACAAACGTCTTGAACCTGAAGCATATGAGGGAAATACCGTATTTGACCCGAATCAAGTCCGTCACAGTATATATACCCCTACAGACGCAGAAGGAAACGTTGATACAAGAAATTCTCATCACGCTTACGACGCTCTCCCGAATGCCGTTGACCCTGTTGTAAATATGCATATTACTACTCAGTACGACGGTGCTGTATATATGCACATAGACAGTGATTTCTATAAGGGCGTTAACATATGGGTTTCTCAGGACAAGGACGAAAACGGAAACTTTACAAATCATCAGGAATACGGTAACTACCTTAAAGACCATATAAGACCTATTGTAAGACTCGGTTCTTATCCTGCCGGTACTGAACTTGAAATAAGATTCACTATCACAAAGACAGAAGGAAGTAGTACGTACCTTGGTTCAAACGAACACTTCATGTTTAAGGAAAACGGCGGTTTACAGCTTTATAACCTCGATTATGACGCTTTCCATGAGGATATAAACCTGCTCAAACAGAATCAGCTTGAAGTAAATACAGAAAAGTCAAACGACAGATATATTGAAGGTACTGTAAACATCAACGAGGGTCAGCTTCTCTTTACTACAATTCCATATGAAGAAGGCTGGACACTGAAAGTTGACGGCAAAAAAGCCAATGACCTTATAATAGAAAGTACAAATGAGAACGGTACAATCAGCTATTCAAACAACCCGTCAGAAAAATCGGGAAAGGTAATAATGCTTGAATCAACCATAGGACTTAAACTCCCTGCCGGTAAGCATACCATTACTCTTAAATATACACCACCCGGATTTACTATGGGAATATTTACTCTTATTCTCGGTATTGCTGTTATGGTTATGTTCTATCTTTATGACAGAAAAAACAATCCTGTTCTTATTGAACGTCAGAAAGAAAAGGAAAGGAAAAAGCTTGGTCTTGAAAATGAAGAACCTGCTGAATCCAAGAAAACAAAGAATGTTCAGATTATCAAGTCAAAAGGTGCAGTTACCGAAACAGAACTGACCTCCGCAAATGATTCAGATGATGAAGAAAATTCTTCTGAAAATGATGAAGAACAGTCTGAAAAAACTGACAAACAGGAAAGTTCCGACAATAAGGTAAAACCAACCAACAATAATAACAACAGCAATAATAACAAGAAGAATAACAGTTCAAACAACAAGAAGAAGAAAAAGAAAAAATAATGTTTTATCCCCGTTCATATGAACGGGGACTTTTTTAATTATTACGGTCTGAACTGACAAAATACACAAACCTTTATTTTATTTTTGGTGGTAATGCCCATGACATTTTTACTGAAAATATGTTATAATTATGTATACGATAAAGGAGGAAATAAAATGTATAATGTAAATGACGCAGTTGTATATGCTTCATACGGCGTATGCGTAATAAGTGCAATAGAAGAACGTGATTTCAGCGGTGAAAATATTGAATACTATATTTTACAGCCTGTAGGAGACAAAAAAAATACTTTCTATGTACCCACCTCAAACTCCGCACTTAAAGACAAAATTAGAAGTATTTACTCACGCAAGGAAATTGATGACCTTATAAGTATGATGTCAGATGAGTATTGCATATGGATTGACAACGATTTTCAGAGAAAAGAAGAATACAAAAAAATCATAGAAAACGGTGACAGGCTTCAGCTTATCCGCCTTATAAAAACTCTCTATGAAAAAAATATTGAACTTAACAAACAACACAAAAAACTCCGTTCAGCTGACGAAAAATTCCTCAGAGACGCTGAAAATATGATATATGACGAATTTGCATATTCCCTCAGTATTCCACGTGAAAAGGTCGTTGACTACATAAAACAGCATATCTGAAATTTTTCAGAAAACAGGAAAAAATCTGTCCTTTGCATATTGACAAAACATCAATTATATGATATAATTAAGTATGGCGTAAATGTTCAGAACGGAACACAGCCATCGGGGTCGGAAGATGCTATCACCCCTTCTTTTGTACGTCCTGTGATTGTTCCATTTTTTTTCAGTCGTACATCAATAGAATAGGCGTGTGTATTGGCATCTCTCCTGACCGTAATATAACGGTCATCGACTTTGTAAGTAGTTATAGTCTTGTTTCCTCATACCTTAAAATCACTTACTTCACAGTTTTCACTGAGAAAACAGGCTATATCGGCAATATACTTTATTACCGCTTCACTCATGGTAAGACTTAAATTTTTATTCATAGCTTTATCACCTTTCATATTAATACAGATAACAATATTTCTAACGTAAATAATATATTGCAATCTTCGTTTGCAACCTCCGATGCCCCCCCTTATCCCCCCACAGTCCTACCCTGCTGTTCGGACTGTAAGGCTATTATATCACGGCTTTTGACGTATGTCAAGATAATTTGCGACTAAAGCCGTAAATTTGTATGATTGTATAAAAAAGGAGTTGGGTTTTTATGCAGAATCAACAAATAGCTAAAAACATAAAATTAAAATGTAAAGAGCAAGGTATTTCAATATCGTCTTTACTTTCTACTTGTTCTATAAGCAAAAGTTTTATATATGAACTGGAAAAACGTGATAAATCACCGTCGGCTGACAAATTAACGAAAATAGCAGATTATTTTGGTTGCTCCGTTGATTATCTGCTTGGTAGAACTGATAACCCCGATTCTCACAAACTCTGAAAAATAACATTATAAACAAAATTCACTATTCTTGCGAATGGTGAATTTTTTTGTATTTTAATCTTGCATTTCTGACTTTTTTGTGGTATTATATAAAATAAGAATGCCATGACTTATGGTAAATATTATTACGTACAGCTATATGTACGGGTTGGGAGAAAATGGTATGCCAAAAAGACAGGATATCAATAAAATTATGATTATCGGCTCTGGTCCTATTATTATCGGTCAGGCGTGTGAATTTGACTATTCCGGCACTCAGGCGTGCAAGGCACTTAAAAAACTGGGATATGAAATAGTTCTTGTGAACTCTAACCCTGCCACTATCATGACAGACCCCGATGTTGCCGACATAACCTACATTGAACCGCTAAACGTTGCAAGACTTACGCAGATTATTGATAAGGAACGTCCCGACGCTCTTCTTCCTAATCTCGGCGGTCAGTCAGGGCTTAATCTCTGTTCTGAACTCGATAAGGCAGGCGTTTTAAAGGAATACAACGTTCAGGTAATCGGTGTTCAGGTTGATGCTATCGAACGTGGTGAGGACCGTATTGAGTTCAAGCACACTATGGATAAACTCGGTATTGAAATGGCACGCAGTGAAGTTGCATATTCAGTTGACGAAGCTGTAAAAATCGCTGAACAGCTTAAATATCCGGTTGTTCTCCGTCCTGCCTACACAATGGGCGGTGCAGGAGGCGGAATGGTCTACAATGTTGACGAACTCAAAGTAGTCTGTGCAAGAGGCTTACAGGCTTCACTTGTAGGACAGGTTCTTGTTGAAGAATGTGTCAGCGGTTGGGAAGAACTCGAACTGGAGGTAGTCCGTGACGCTGAAAACAACATCATCACAGTATGCTTTATTGAAAATATTGACCCTATCGGCGTTCATACAGGTGACTCTTTCTGCTCTGCTCCTATGCTTACAATTCCTGTGGACGTTCAGAAAGAACTTGAAAGACAGGCTTACAGCATTGTTGAATCAATTG
The DNA here is from genome assembly GCA_002362175.1 of Ruminococcus sp. UBA3280. Lineage (GTDB taxonomy): Bacteria > Bacillota > Clostridia > Oscillospirales > Ruminococcaceae > Ruminococcus. The sequence goes on along the minus strand of DETU01000031.1, from coordinate 20,818 downwards.
AAGTTATTGGCGGTTGTAACTGTCAGTTTGCCCGTGACCCTGAAAGCGGACGTATTATCGTTATCGAAATCAACCCACGTACTTCACGCTCCTCCGCACTCGCTTCAAAGGCTACAGGTTTCCCGATTGCACTCGTTTCCGCAATGCTTGCCTGCGGTCTCACACTCAAAGATATTCCGTGTGGTAAATACGGCACTCTTGACAAGTACACTCCCGACGGTGACTATGTAGTTATAAAGTTCGCAAGATGGGCATTTGAAAAGTTCAAAGGCTCAGAAGATAAGCTTGGTACACAGATGAGAGCAGTCGGCGAAGTTATGAGCATAGGTAAGACATATAAAGAAGCTTTCCAAAAAGCTATCAGAAGTCTTGAAACAGGTCGTTACGGTCTCGGATTCGCCAAGAATTTCCACGAACAGTCTAAGGAAGAACTTCTTAATCAGTTACGTTTCCCGACAAGTGAAAGACAGTTCATAATTTATGAGGCTCTCCGCAAGGGTGCTACTGTTGACGAAATTTTTGAAATCACAAAAATAAAGCACTGGTTCTTAAATCAGATGCTCGAACTCGTTCAGGAAGAAGAAAATCTCCTCACATTAAAAGGAAGCGTTCCTGAAAAAGACGTTCTGAAACAGGCTAAACTTGACGGTTTCTCGGACAGATATTTAAGCTCACTCCTCAAAGTTACAGAAGAAGAAATCAGAAATGCACGTATCGGTTTCGGCATAAAGGAAGCATGGGAGGGCGTTCACGTAAGCGGTACTGAAAATGCTGCTTATTATTACTCAACTTATCATCTTGACAAAGACCCAAGCACAGCAAGTGACAAGCCGAAAATTATGATTCTCGGCGGTGGTCCGAACAGAATCGGTCAGGGTATCGAGTTTGACTATTGCTGTGTTCATGCGGCTCTCGCACTCAAAAAACTCGGTTTTGAGTCAATCATAGTAAACTGTAACCCCGAAACTGTTTCTACAGATTACGATACTTCCGATAAACTCTATTTTGAACCCCTTACACTTGAAGACGTTCTCAGTATTCATGAAAAGGAAAAGCCACTCGGTGTTATCGCACAGTTCGGCGGACAGACTCCCCTTAATCTTGCAAACGACCTCAAAAAATACGGTGTTAAGATTCTCGGCACAACTCCCGAAACTATTGACCTTGCAGAAGACCGTGACCATTTCCGTGCAATGATGGACAAACTCGGCATACCAATGCCCGAAGCAGGTATGGCTGTAAACGTTGATGAAGCTCTTGAAATCGCCAACAGAATTGGTTATCCCGTTATGGTTCGTCCTTCATACGTTCTCGGCGGTCGTGGCATGGAAATCGTTCACGACGACGAAATGATGCGAGTTTATATGTCTGCTGCTGTAGGAGTAACCCCCGACAGACCTATTCTTATTGACAGATTCTTACATCATGCCACAGAATGTGAGGCTGACGCTATTTCCGACGGTACAAACTGCTTTGTTCCTGCTGTTATGGAACATATCGAACTCGCAGGCGTTCACTCCGGTGACTCCGCTTGTATTCTTCCCGCAAAAAATCTCACTCAGAAACAGATTGACACCATAAAGGAATATACAAAGAAAATCGCTGTTGAGATGAACGTATGCGGTCTTATGAATATGCAGTACGCCATTGAGGACGATACCGTTTATGTACTTGAAGCAAACCCACGTGCATCAAGAACAGTTCCGCTTGTTTCAAAGGTTTGCAGTATAAATATGGTTCAGATTGCAACCGAAATCATCACAGCCGAACTTACAGGCAAATCTTCACCCGTTCCGTCACTGAAAGACAAGACTATTACACATTACGGCGTTAAAGAAGCTGTATTCCCATTCAATATGTTCCAGGAAGTTGACCCCGTTTTAGGACCTGAAATGCGTTCAACAGGTGAGGTTCTCGGTATATCCAACTCATTTGGTGAGGCTTATTATAAGGCACAGGAGGCTACTCAGACAAGACTTCCCGAAGAGGGAACAGTTCTTCTTAGTGTGTGTGACCGTGACAAGCCTGAACTTATCGAAATCGCAAATTCATTCAATGAACTCGGTTTCCGTATTCTTGCCACAGGAAAGAGTTACGAAATGATTAAAAAAGCAGGTATCCCTTGCGAAAAGATATTCAAGATTTACGAAGGTCGTCCGAATATTGCCGACGAAATCGCAAACGGCGAAATTCAGCTTATTATCAATACCCCTGCCGGCAAGACAAGTTCTCACGACGACAGCTATATAAGAAAAGCTGCTATAAAGCATCGTGTTCCCTATATGACCACTATGGCAGCCGCTAAAGCAAGTGCTGAGGGAATTAAGGCTATAAAGGAAAACAAGCATTTCGGCGTCAAGTCACTTCAGGCACATCATGCTGACATAAAGTAATAACTGACAGTCCGATATAAATAAAAACATATCTCCCTGCTATAAAAACAGCGGGGAGATAGTTTTCAACAAGGCTTTCAACAATATGTGGAAAACTATGTTGAAAACTTTATAAATTTCAAAGGAAAAATAATGAATGATTTTATTAGTCTAAGCGATGATAAAAAAACAGCGTTTCTTCTGGAATTATCAATGAAAACAGTTTCACTTCTTCATAAATCCGAACACAAAACAATAGCAGAAAAAGCTATTGAATATTGTCGGGAATGGCTTTATAACGGCAGTCCTGACGGTGATTTTCTGTACGACTTATTGGTCAACGAACAGGACGGAATCACAATATTTGCCGAAAATACGGAAGATGTTTCCGAGCAGACAGTATGGAATTGTATAATCGACGCAGTTGCATTTACAAGCCGAAAAGCATATGAGTCTGAAAAAGTAAAATGTTATCCCGAACCTATTGAATTGGTTTCCGACGATTTAATACATCATTTTATGGAATGTTACCATTGTTGTTTTTCGGACGACAAATACATAAAAAACATTACAGAATATCTCAATTCTTCCACAAACAAATCCGAATGGAAAAATTATTTTGAAAAAATAATCTGATGTGAATTCAAAGTTTTCAACTTCTTATATCGGAAAAGTTGAAAACTTTGTGGATAAAAGAAAGATTTACGCAAACAATAAAAACACGTTGCGGAAAATCTAACGCAATAATTTCATGTAAAGGATTTGATTTGTATGAAAAAGCTTTTAGCAATGAGTTCCATATTACTGACTATGTGTACAGCTTTTGCCTCGTGCGGAAATAATGATAATTCCTATTCCTCAGACGGCGATATGGTAACTACCGATTATGCAAGTACCACAGACAAAAGAAACCGTAATGACTACGACCGCCGTGACGATGACAGGCGTGATGACCGTTATTACGACGATGAACACTATGAAACCGACGATGACGGCATTGTAAATGACAAAGGGAGTAATAACTCCGTTAAAGACCATGCAGATGACGCTATAGACGGCGTGGAAAATGCAGGTGAAGATGTAGTTGACGGTGTCGGTGATGCCGCAGGTGAAATTATAGACGGTGCCGGTGACGCTGCCAAAGATATAGTTGACGGGCTTGACGGTGAGGAAAATACCGAAAATGACGCTGAAAAAACCACAAAACGTCAGGAATAAGCACACAAAAAGGACTCTGACAAAGTCATATGACTATAAAGAAGTAAAGTCCGAAAGTAGTTTTTGAACTGCTTTCGGACTTCTTTTATTTTATCAGGTTAATCTCATAATTAATAAGAATCAACAAAACAAAATTTCCACTCATAAGCCTTTGGATTTTCCTGATATTTTTTCAAATCAATTTTATTTAAAATAAAGCTGTCGGGTAATAAATATTTCCCATCGGTTCGTAAACCATCACCTTTATCAGCACTTAGAGGAGTATATTTATTTTCATAATGTATTCTGTCCAGTTCAAGAATAAAACTCCGTAGCAACATTGCTTTGTATAAGAAGTGTTCTTCATCATCATAAATATGTTCCCACTCAAGCCAGCTGAATTTTTCAGATTTATTTTTATATGGGATATTGTTCTGCTTTCCTCTTTGTTCAATATCCCAATATCCGCATAAATCCAAATATTCAAATCGGTTTCTTTCGGGAAGAACCGCATAGCTGAACAAACAGCTTGCCATTTCTCTTAGTGCAGATTGAGGAAAAACAACCTCGTATTCTTCAGCCAATAAACTTACATCTGTATATTTACTTAATATCTTAGTCCATGAATCTGCAATTGCTCTGGCAGTGTCATGACAATCCCAAAACACTGTAAACCATTCTTTAGAAATATGTCTGCCTGTTTTCTTTTCGATATAAAGTTGATGTTAAGATAAATCCCGATAATTATATCAAAAGAATGGTTATGTCAATAAAAACCTTTTATTTTTTGTCATAATGTAATACTCAGCAAAGTTTTCAACATTTAAACGTTGAGATGTTGAAAACTTAACCGCAAATTTCAATTATAGCTTCCGCCATTATCTCGGCATTTCTGATTAAATTTTCTTCTGTTATGAACTCGTCAGCACCGTGCATATTACCGTCCTCGTTCGGAAACTCCGCACCAAAAGCAACACCGCCGTCTATTTCATGTACATAAGTTCCTCCGCCTATCGCAATACAATGACCTTTATCACCTGTAACACGTTCATAGACACGCAGAAGTGACTGTACAAACTCACTGTTTTCGTCAGTTACGTGCGGTTCTGTTCCCTCACATGAGTCAATCTCAAAACCGATATTTTCAAGAGATTTGCATATTATACCGCTTACTTCTTTTAAGGTTCTGTCAAGTGGGAAACGTATATCTATACCACCTTTAAGTCTGCCGTTTTCGGTATTCAGCATGGAGAGAACACAGGTCATTTTTCCTGAAATTTCGTCTGAAAATCCTAAACCGCAAGACTTTCCGTCGGTCTCACCATATGGGAACAATGAAGCAAGTCCGCACAATAAGGAATTTTTATATGTTCTGCTGTACTCGTAAAGAAATTTTGTTATTGCATTTTCAGCTTTTTCAGGAGTTGATGCGTGTCCTGATTTTCCTTTACATAAAAATATAATATGGCGTTCGCAACTTACAACGCACTTTTCTGGCACGGCATTGATAATTTTTCCCGAAGTTATTGACAAATCGTTGAAATCGGCTGAAAAATATACCCGAATCATTCCTTTTTCAGCGTTGATTACAGGATATTCACCGTCGGGTGTAAAAACCATGGGCGGTAACTTTCTTTTTGTCCTGTAATATGCAAGGTCAGCCGAACCGTTTTCCTCGTTTGTCCCAAAGATTAACCGTACACCCCGTTTAAGAGGCATAGCAAGCTCTCTGACAGCTTTCATCGCAAACAATGATGCTACAGCAGGTCCTTTGTCGTCGCACGTTCCACGCCCGATTAAACGCCCTTCAGAGCGTTTCAGTACATAAGGGTCACTGTTCCAGCCTGTTCCCTCGGGAACAACATCAAGATGTGTGAGAATTGCAAGCGACGGCTCAATTTCACTGAAGTCGGCTGAACCTACATAGTTTTCCACATTTTCAACGTTAAAACCTGCTTCCTCGCATTTTTTAAGCATACGTTCAAGTGCCTTTGCAGGCTTTTTCCCGAAAGGACAATTTCCGTTCGCATCATTCTGCACACTTCTTACCGCAACAAGTTCAGCAAGAAAATCAATCATTTCCTCACGGTGTTCTTCAAGATATTTTCTTATTTCAGTCATAATAATTTACCTCCGTTTAAAGACACAAAAAACCGCAGTATAAACTGCGGTTTTCCGTGTATACCCTGCCTTATGACAGTGTACACTAAAGAAAGAAAGGATAAATATGAAAAGAATGTTATCAGTTTACAATAGTTTTCTCTGTTTCCTTGTCAAAGATATGGATTCTGTTGGGGTCAATAGCAACTCTTATTTCGTCACCTGACTTAGCTGTTGAGCGTGAACTTACTCTTGCAGTCATCGGAATACCTTCACAAAGGAGGTAGAGATAAATTTCAGCACCCATCATTTCAGTAATTTCTACCTGACAGTCAACAACGCCTGTTGTAGCATTTGAAAGGTACATTTCTTCGTCATGAATACTTTCAGGACGAACACCGAGAATAATTTCCTTACCTACATAGCCCTGAAGTTCAGGAGTAACCTTTGACTCGGGAACGATAATCTCATACTTCTTGCCTCTTGCGTCCTTTGAACCAAATTCAACGATAAACTGGTCATATTCTCTCTCATACTTGAGAGTAGCGTCTATGAAGTTCATCATAGGTGAACCAAGGAATCCTGCAACAAACTTGTTAACAGGCTCATCATAAAGCTTCTGAGGAGTATCAATCTGCTGAATCCAGCCGTCCTTCATACAAACAATTCTGTCACCCATTGTCATAGCTTCTGTCTGGTCATGAGTTACGTAGATGAAAGTTGTACCAAGTCTCTTATGAATCTTTGAGATTTCGGTTCTCATCTGAGCACGGAGCTTAGCATCGAGGTTTGAAAGAGGCTCGTCAAGAAGGAATACCTTAGGTGAACGAACGATAGCACGACCGAGTGCCACACGCTGACACTGACCACCTGACATAGCTCTCGGCTTTCTGTCGAGAAGATGTGTAAGGTCAAGAATCTTAGCAGCTTCATTAACTTTTCTTTCGATTTCGTCCTTAGGAACTTTACGGAGTTTAAGACCGAAAGCCATGTTTTCAAAAACGGTCATATGCGGATAAAGAGCGTAGTTCTGGAAAACCATCGCAATATCTCTGTCCTTAGGAGCAACGTCATTTACAAGGCGGTCGCCTATGTAAAGCTCACCCTCTGAAATTTCCTCAAGACCTGCAATCATACGAAGTGTTGTAGACTTTCCGCATCCGGAAGGTCCAACGAATACGATAAATTCCTTATCTCTTATGTCAAAAGTTGTGCTGTGAACAGCCTCAACACCGCCGGGATATATTTTTTTTATTTGTTTAAGACTTAAACCTGCCATTTAATCCAGTCCTCCAGTTCAAAATTTTTGCCGATAAATATCAGCCCTAATAATATAATACCAAACTTTGCAAAATTTTTCAAGATGCTAAATTGCCAAAGTTGAGGTTATTTGTTTATTAGATTTGCCGAAAAAACGCCAAAAAAACGACGGCAAAAATCATCAAAATCGGGGGCGACGAACAAGTTTTCAACATCTTTGTGCAATAATTCCATACACTCTCCAAACCCCAGTTTTTCGGGAAGAATCAGACTGCCGAGGGAAACACGCATCAAAACCTCAACATGATTTCCGACAGCCGAAAACATTCTTTTAATCTGATGATATTTCCCCTCAAAAAGCTGTACAAAAGCCAGTTTTTCGGATATTTCGCACCCTCTGACACAAGCAGGCATACACACCTCACCGTCTGCCAATTGTAAACTATTTCTGAATAAATCAATATATTTATTTTGAAAGGGTCTGTCAAGTTTCACAATATATATTTTTGATATATGATGTCGGGGTGAAAGCATACGGTGGGCAAGTTCTCCGTCGTCGGTAAGCAGTAACGCACCGAGAGAGTCCTTGTCAAGCCGACCGGCAGGAAACATTCCTTTTGTTCTCATTTCGGGCGGTACAAGATTCATGACCGTTTCGCCGTCGTGTTCAGAGGTCGAACAGACATAACCCGACGGCTTGTTAAGAAGTATATACCTATAGCGTTCTGCACGGATTTCCTTTCCGCTTACGGTTACTTTTACGGTTTCGGGGTCAATCTTTAAGTCAGTTGATTTTATAACCTGTCCGTCAACCGTTATCATTTTTCTGACGGCAAGCTGTTTTATCTGACTGCGTGAATATTCGGTGCGTTCGGAAATAAATTTATCAAGACGAATCGGTGTCATATTCTCTCCTTTGGGAATAAATTTCAGGTTAAGGCTATATTATTTATCAACGGGATTTTTGTCCGAAAAATTTTTTTACACGGAGGTATTCATGAAAAAAAAGAAAATATTCATACTCATACTTATAGCCGTTATAATCTATACGGCAATATTTCTTATTCCCGAAAAGAATCCTGAATCCGAAACATCTGAAAAACCTGCAATTTCAGCATCAACAGCAAGTGAACGTATAGACTACTTTGCATCTCACGGCTGGGAAGTTGAAGAAATTGCAGGAAAAGACATCACTATACCTTCGGACTTTTCCGAGGCGTATGAAGAATATGCTGTTTTTCAGGACAGACAGGGCTTGCCTTTACGTGAATACGCAGGAAAAAACGCTCGTATCTATGTTTATGAAGTAAAAAACTACAGACCCGAAAATAAGAAAATGCTTGCGGAACTTCTTGTCTGCAACGATACCGCAATAGCCTCAATGGTATACAGTGAGGACGGCGGAAGCATAAGGCTTGCCGTAAGTTAAAATATTTTTATCAGTTCGCCGATAAAGGGAAGTCTGAGAGCCTTTCCTTTATACGCACCGTACATAAGTCCGATTGATACCAGCAAAACCGCAATGCTGATTAAGATATTTGCCAGCCAGCCTATAACGGGAATCACTCCTATAATTTTCTGAAGTATTTCAATAACAACCGTAACCGCAAGCCATGTAAGCTGTTGATTTGCATGGAATTTGCAGAAATTGGAATTTTTATCCATAATCAGCGGAAGAAAAAACAGAAAAGGAATGAAATAGGGAACAACAGCTGAAATTTTATTCTGCTGAACGTCGTTGTAATTAAACATACAGGCTGTTTTCTCGTCGTTGAAATTATCTAAAATCTTATCAATATCCATAATTATTCTCCCTGTTCAAATTCACTTATTGCCGCAACAAAGCTTTCTATATCAGTGAAATCCTTGTATACGGACGCAAACCTTATGTATGATATAGGGTCAATTTCCCTGAGTTTTTCGAGGACTAGCTCGCCTATTTCCTTTGACAGTGCAACCGTTTTCAGTTCATTGGCATAGTAATTTTCGATATAGTCCGCAATTTCCGAAACCTGTCCTATAGTGACAGGACGTTTTTTTATTGCCGTAAAAATTCCCTTTATGAGTTTACTGCGGTCAAAAGTTTCGTATGTGCCGTCACGTTTTTCAACCATGAGAAGCGGAAGTTCAACAACTTCATATGTTGTGAATCTTCCCCTGCATTTCATACACTCTCTGCGTCTCCTGATTTTTTCGTCAGAAGGGCGTGAATCCGTTACTTTTGAATCGTCAAATCCACAAAAAGGACATTTCATATTTTTCCCTCCTTGCCATAGGGTTCAATCATTTTTTCAATTATGTTATAACCCGATATGAGTTCGCTTATTCCTCCGAATCCACTTCTGTACAGTTCAAGAATAACACTGCACTGCGGATTAAAGGAGTTTAATTTTTCAAAAAACTGCTTGAATCTGAATCTTCCCTTGCCTATCGGCAGACAGTCACCGAATTCTCCCGAATCGCTTATGTGTACATGAACAGTATTTTTTCCGGCTGATTCAAGAAAGCTGAAAGGGTTTTCTCCTGCACGCACAGCCTGTTTCGTATCAAGAACAAATGCAAATTCATTTCCGAGCATATGTGAAATATCACGTATAAACAACGAGGAAGAACTCTGACAGCGTGCAACGTTCTCAATGGCTACTTTTATGCCGAACTCTTTGCCGAGCCTCCAGAGCCTGCTGTAGCGTTCACAGTAGAAGTCCCTGTTTTTTCCCGACCCCGTCTTTCCGCCGTGGAACACAAAAATATCAGCACCGACAGTATTCATGAAACTGAAATATAATTTATAATATTCAAGAATGTCGTCCATTCGTCTTTCATAGTCTGAAAAAAACATCATTGTTTCCATTTCGCACGTAAAGGGGTGAACCGATACGCATTTTACGTCAAATCTTTTAAGAAGCTGTGCCGTACTGTAGGCAAAGCTTTTTTTTAATTCAGAATGGGTATTTATAAATATTTCCACGCATGAAACACCGTTGACAGCAAGGTCATAAAGACTTTCTTCAAGCGGTTTCGGGTAAAGACAGGCTGTTGAAACTCCTGCAATCAAAACAAATTCCCCTTTCTGAAAATAAACTTGTCCGCAGATTACGGAAAATTATTATTATTTATTATATCATATCCGTCGGAAAAGTCAACAGATTTTTCATATTTTCACTTTTGACGGTAAATCATAGTACAGTGCTTTGACATTTTCAGCATCTTCTGCATATTATACGTCGGGAGGTGTGTTGAATTGTACGACGAAATTTTCCTTGCAGTAATTGTAAGCCTCGATACATATCTTGCGGCGGCGGCGTACTGCAACAGCGGAATAAAAATTCCCCTGCTGTCAATATCCGTCATAAGCCTGATAAGTGCGGCAGTACTTGGCATATCGCTTGAATTTTCGGATTTTATCGGGTCGTTCATTCCGTCTGAACTATGCCGTATCTGCGGAACAGCAGTAATAACGGCAATCGGTGTAATAACGATTTTCAAAAGCATAATACGGAGTATAGCAAAACATATTTCAAAAAAAGGTGAAGTTTCGGTGCGGTCGGATAAATATGGAATAGTCGTGAAACTTTATCTTGACGACACAGCCGCCGATTTTGACAACTCAAAAATACTGTCAGCCACAGAAGCAGCCGCACTTGCACTTGCGAGTTCCCTTGATTCAGCCGCAACAGGATTAAGCAGTGGTTTTTCGGGAATAAATCCGCTGACCGCTTTTCTTTTCACTTTCATGGCAGGATTTATCTCAATTGCACTCGGAAACATAACAGGTAAAAAAATATCATCGCTTCACCATGATTTTTCGTGGGTGGGCGGTATTCTGCTTATATTGTTCGCATTTTTCGGAATATAGTCCTATATCTGATATATAACTATTTCAGGCGGATTGAAAAGACGTAATTTTCCGAGTCCTCCCGAAACAAGAAGTTTCATTCTGCCTGAATTGTATACACCCTTTGAAAATGACGGAAACAGCTTTCTTTCAGGTGAAAGAAGTCCTTTTCCGAAAATTCTCGCTATACCGCCGTGTACATGACCGCTTAAAGTATATTCCGCACCCCATTGTGAATATACATCACAGAAAAAGGGATTGTGTGCAAGAAGTACAGTATTTTTTCCGTCACATCTGCCGAGAAGAGTTTCCATGTCTGAAAGTGTGATTTTGTCGAGGTTCCGGTAACTTTTTCCGTTTTTATAGACTGTTTCCTTTTCCTCAAGACCATAGATATGTAATTTATATCCGTTTACTTCAATATATGCAGATTTGTTTCTTAAAAGCACTGCTCCCGTGCGGTTCACAGCCTGAATAAAATTCTTCTTCATTTCAGGCGGAAGCGTCTGCTCGTGATTTCCGAAAATCATATATACAGGAGATATTCCGCAAAGTTCATTAAGCATTGACTCAATTGAAGAAAAATCTGTTTCAGTACGTGAAACAACATCACCCGTTATAAATATGACATCAGGCGATTCTCTGCGGATTTTTTCGCATATACGTGAATTGTTCCTACCGAATTTTCTTTTGTGAACGTCGGAAATATGAGCAATTTTTATGTTATTTCCGAAATATTCACGTCTCGTACAAAGTAAAAATTTATTTTCAATCCATGCATACAGAAAGAGCAATGCAGACACGGAAAAAATATATTTTGGCAGGAGGATTTTCGGTTTACTGCGAAAATCCTCTTTATTTTTATTATTCATCTTCTGAATTTTCCGTTTCTGATTCAGACATGATTTCATTCTGTTCTTCAATTGCAGACTCTTCTTCTGCCTGCTTTGCCTGTTCTTCTGTAAGCTGTTCTACCTTTTCGGTTTCCGCATTGTCGTCATGTTCGGCACGTGTAAACGCAACAACCTTTGCACCCTCCGTTACTCTCATGACACGCACGCCCTTTGCAGCACGTCCCATAATACGAACGTCGCTCGCAAGGATTCTGATAATTATTCCGTCGCTTGAAACAAGTATAATATCATCTTCCTCGTCTACAATCTTTATTCCGCAAACATGACCACGTATATCGTCAATTTTATAGTTTGTAAGACCATAACCGCCTCTGTTCTGTATTCTGTAACTGTCAATATCGGTTCTCTTTCCGTAACCGTTTTCGGTAACGGTAAGAAGTGAAGCACCCTCACGCACTCTTGCCATTCCTACAACGTAATCGCCGTCACGAAGTCTTATTGCTTTCACACCGTGTGCAGAACGTGACATAGAACGTCCCCTAGATTCCTCAATGCGTATCGCCATACCGTTTCTTGTTGCAACAAAAATCTGTGCATTTCCGTCCGTCATGCGTACACCCGCTATTTCATCGCCCTCGTCAAGTCCTATGGCAATAAGACCATTCTTTCGGACATTTCTGTAAAGTGAAAGGTTTGAACGCTTGATTTTGCCGTTTTTCGTTACTATGGTTATGAATTTATCTTCACTGAAATCGGTTGTTTTTATCATGGCGGTTATCTTTTCACCGTCTGTCAGCGGTAAAAGATTTATCAGGTTAAAGCCTCTTGACGCTTTTGAACCGTCGGGAATTTCGTAACATTTCAGCTTGTACATGATACCCTTGTTGGATATGAAAAGAATGTTATCATGCGTTCCGCATATAAACATTTCTTCAACGAAATCTTCTTCACGCTGTTTCATGCCTGTGATACCACGTCCGCCACGTCTCTGTGTCTTGTAATCGGCAACAGGCATACGCTTGATATAACCGTTTTTGGTGAGTGTAACAACGCAGTCCTCCTGCGGTATCAAATCCTCAATGTCAACTTCTCCGCTTACGGATTCAATGTCGGTTTTTCTCTTGTCGCTGAACTTTTTGCGTATAGCGTTCAGGTCATTCATGATTATCTCGTACACACGGTTAACGTCTGACATAATATCCTCATAGTCTGAAATTTTTGTAAGAAGTCCATAAAGTTCATCGGTGATTTTCTGTCTTTCAAGACCTGTCAACGCACCAAGTCTCATCTGAACAATAGCGTCCGCCTGTTCTTCAGAAAGTCCTATCTGTTTTTCAATATGCAGACCCGTAAAATCATACTGTGAATGGTCAAGAAGTGCTGAAATATCGGTTTCCTTAAAGCGTTCCATCATTGTCTGCTTGCCCTCTGCAATGGTCTTGCTTTTACGGAGTATGTCAATAACTTCATCAATATAGTCAGAAGCAAGCACAAAACCCTGAAGAATATGTGCTTTTTCAAGTGCTTTCTTCAAATCATATCTTGTACGACGCTGAATGACTTCAACCTGAAAATCAAGATAATTCTGCAACATCTCTTTGAGTGTGAGAATTTTAGGCTCACCGTTTACAAGTGCAAGCATTATAATGCCTATCGTATCCTGCAACTGAGTAAGCGCAAAAAGCTTGTTGAGGACAATTTCGGGAACAGCGTCCCTTTTGAGTTCTATAACAACTCTCATACCGTCCTTGTCGGATTCGTCACGGAGGTCATAAAGTCCTTCAATCTTCTTGTCCCTTGCCATCTGATTTATGCTTTTGAGAAGTCTTTCCTTACGGAGCATATACGGTATTTCGTCAATGATGATGCAGTTTCTGCCCTTTATCTCCTCAAAGTGTGTACGTGAACGAAGTATTATCTTTCCACGTCCGGTAGCATAGGCGGCACGTATACCTGCTTTACCCATTACAATTCCGCCCGTCGGGAAGTCAGGACCTTGTATATGTTCCATCAAATCTTCAAGTGAACACTCAGGGTCGTCTATAAGCGTCTGTAATGCGTCTATAACCTCTCCTAAGTTATGGGGTGGTATGTTGGTAGCCATGCCGACTGCGATGCCTACAGAGCCGTTTACGAGCAAATTAGGAAATCTTGACGGCAAAACAGAGGGTTCTTTCAGACGGTCATCATAGTTTGCAACAAAATCAACGGTGTCCTTGTTGATGTCGGTGAGCATATCAAGAGTTATCTTTGACATCTTGGCTTCTGTGTAACGGTATGCGGCAGGACCGTCACCATCAATTGAACCGAAGTTACCGTGACCGTCAACAAGCGGATAACGCATTGAAAAATCCTGTGCAAGACGGACAAGTGCATCATAAACAGAAGCGTCGCCGTGTGGGTGATAACGTCCGAGAACAGAACCAACGGTATCAGCACATTTTCTGTACGGCTTTTCAGGTGTAAGACCGTTCTCATGCAGAGTGTAGAGGATTCGGCGGTGTACAGGTTTAAGTCCATCCCTTACATCAGGCAATGCTCTTGAAACGATTACCGACATGGCATAATGGAGTATTGAATGTTCCATTTCGTCACAAATCTCGGTATTTATTACTTTTGAGTTATCATTATAAAGCAAAATTTTTACCTCCTGTGAGATTATTTATTAGATTTCAGTCCCCTGATAATTTCGAGTTCGCTTTCCGAAAAGCACTCCAAAGGGACGATATAGAATATTGTTTTTCCGGAAAATATGAGAAAAAACCTGTCATATTCAAGCAGTGAGAAATTTTGGTCGAATGGTATACGGCTTTTTTCGGGCAGTGGTTCTTCTTCATATTCATCATCATCTTCCGCTTCTTCGTCGGAACTTTCAACATTTCCCTCCGAAACTGTTGAAATATCAATGAAATTATCTCCGATTCCGATTCTGTAGACTGTTTCTTCCATAGTCTTAAAGACATCAAAGAGATTTTGTCTCAGTTTACGTGGATTATACCATTGCCTCACTGCCATTGCAAGACAGACCATTATCAGAAGATATGCAAAATACTGTGAAGCGTCCTGTATTACCGCAAATACAAACACTACGGCAAGTATGATAAATGCCAGTGCTGTAACATTTGCCTGCGGAAAAACAAATTTTTTCTGAAATTCCGTATATCCCTCCCTGAATATCTCAAAGGGAATTGTATACTCTTTTTCAAGTCTGTAATTATTTTCTGTCATATATCCAAATCCTGCACGAACTTTGCGTTAGCTTCTATGAAGTTTCGTCTCGGTTCTACCTTGTCACCCATGAGAACGGTAAAGACCTCGTCTGCACGCAAAGCATCTTCCATTGAGATTTTTACTATTGTACGTGTTTCGGGATTCATTGTTGTTTCCCATAACTGTTCAGGGTCCATTTCACCAAGACCTTTGTAACGCTGTACTTCAACCTTGTATCTGCCGTTTTCCGAGAGTTCGGATATATATTGGTCACGTTCCTCGTCCGAAAAGGCATAACGGATTTTGTTGTTTCTCTCAACCCTGAAAAGAGGAGGCTGTGCTATATAGACGTTTCCGTTTGCAATAAGCGGACGCATATAACGGAAAAAGAAGGTCAGCAACAATGCCCTTATGTGCATACCGTCAACGTCGGCATCAGCCATAATAATAACTTTTCCGTAACGCAGTTTTTCTATGTCGAAATCTTCACCTATACCCGTACCGAGTGCAGCGACAACAGGTTCAAGCTTGTCGTTGCCATAAATACGGTCAATTCTTGCCTTTTCTACATTCAGCATCTTTCCCCACAGTGAAAGTATAGCCTGATAACGTCTGTCACGTCCCTGCTTTGCTGAACCGCCTGCCGAGTCACCCTCTACAATGTAAATTTCAGTGTAACGGCTGTCACGTTCAGCACAGTCCGCAAGCTTTTCAGGCATGGGCGACTTTCCGAATGCATTTTTACTTCTTTCAGCTTCCCTTGCACGCCTTGCAGCTTCACGTGCTTTCAGTGCGGAAAGACTCTTTTCAAAAATCATCTTTGCGGTGTCGGGATTCTCCTCAAGAAAATTCATAAGTTTTTCCTGCACAAGCTTTTCAATGAACGGTCTTACTTCAGGATTTCCGAGTCTTACTTTTGTCTGACTTTCAAATTCACAATCTGTAAGCTTTACGGAGATAATGGCAGTAAGTCCCTCACGTATATCGTCACCGCTTAATTTTTCCTTGTCTTTCAGAAGTCCCATTTTCCTGCCGTATTCATTCACGACTTTTGTTATTGCATTCTTGAAACCCGTTTCATGTGAACCGCCGTCTTTTGTGTGAATGTTATTTGCAAAAGAAAGAATTATTTCGTTGTAGCTGTCATTGTACTGGAGAGCAATTTCAGCAAATGAATCACCCTGAGTACCTGAAAAATAAATAACGTCACCGCTAAGTGATTCCAATCCTCTTGCATTGTGGATATGTTCCACAAACTGACGTATACCGCCCTCATAGTGAAGAGTTTCACCCTTTATGTTTTCAGGGTCACGCTTATCCTCAAACACAATTTTCAAACCTGCATTCAAAAATGCCTGTTCACGAAGTCTTTTCAGAAGAACGTCATAACTGTATACCGTTGTTTCAAAAATTTCGTCGTCCGCCTTGAACATTACGCTCGTACCGGTTTTATCGGTTTTTCCGATTTTTTTCAGCTGTTCGGAATAATGTCCCCTTTCAAAACGCTGAAACCATATGTCACTTCCGTCATATACTGTAAGTTCAAGCCATTCGGAAAGAGCGTTGACAGCAGAAGCACCGACACCGTGAAGTCCTCCCGATACCTTGTAACCGCCTCCGCCGAATTTTCCGCCTGCATGAAGAACGGTATAAACAACAGTCGCCGCCGAAATACCTTCTTTCTGATGAATCCCTGTCGGTATTCCTCGCCCGTTGTCTGATACACGGATAATATCGCCCTCAAGAATTTCAACGGTAATTTCCGTGCAGTAGCCTGCAAGAGACTCGTCAATTGAGTTGTCCACAATTTCATAGACAAGATGGTGCAGACCGCCCGCTCCCGTTGAACCGATATACATTCCGGGACGTTTTCTTACAGCTTCAAGACCCTCCAGCACCTGTATATCATTTTCGTCATAATTGTTATTCTGCTGACTCATGAATTTACCTCCGATTTTCAAAAATTAATCGCTTATGTTAAGAGTAATACTGTATTTTACATTGCTGTCATTCTCTCGGTTTACAATTTTTTCCATGAATTTTTTAAGAATATCCGTATCAAGATAAACAGTGAAATTAGAAATTCCTGTTTTTTCTGCCGAAATAGTGACTGCCCAGTCTTTTTTTCAGTGTATATGCTGAAAGCTGAGAAATATAAAGCCTTTCATTTCCATTGTTAACGGTTATAATAAAGCTTTTCGGCATTTCATACGTGGTATATATACAGATATGCTTTTTTTCGGCACGTTCAAGAAGTTTCTTTGTGCATTTCTCAACCGTAGTATTTTCAATATCAAAGATACCGACAATATCACGTGTATCCACAGAATAATTATTCCCGATATGAAGATACATTTTCATTTTCCTCCGTAATTTTTCCGTTGTCTATATGAATAATCTTTCCCTTTATCTCCGGAAGCAAGGCACTTTCATTGCAGGTAGTGATAAATACCTGCATATCCTTGATAATGTCAAATATAAACTCCTGACGCTTTTCGTCAAGTTCACCCATTACATCATCAAGAAATATAACAGGTGCGTCATTTGACTTTTTCTTGAATATTTCCGCCTGTGCGAGTTTCATGACAAGAGCAGTACTCTTTATCTGTCCCTGCGAACCGTACTCCCTCGCACTGATTCCGTTTATCTTGATAAGCACCTCATCCCTGTTTACTCCCGCATGAGTTGAACCTGTACGTATATCATAACCCGAAGTTTCACGTAGTTTGCCGAAATAAGTCTCAACCGCTTCTTCACCGAGAGATTTTTCAAAATCTTCAGGCTTGTATATATTGGACTTATATTCAAGTTCAAGCCTTTCCGTTCCACCTGAAATAGTGCAGTAAAGTCTTGAACATATCTCATTGATTTTTTTTATATAATCATTCCGCATATAAGAAATAAATGCACCTTCATATGCGGCCTGTCTGTCCCATACTTCAAGAACATCTTCCGTTGCATTTCCCTGCATGATTTCTTTAAGCAGTGCATTGCGGTGATTCATGATTACATTGTGCTTATTGAGGTGAACAACAGAAACGGGATTAAGCTGAGAAGCAGCCATATCTATAAAATTACGTCGTTTTTCAGGTGAACCCCTGATAATATCAACGTCATCGGGAATGAACACAATACACTTGAAAACATCAAAAAGAGCTTTTGTACCTTTCTGCTTTACTCCATTGAGGTGTATAAGCTTTGTACTGTTTACGCCTTTTGTCATTTCAAATTCTATTTTCTGTTCCCTTACGGAATCAAGAATTTTTATTCCTGCCGTCATTTTGTTTCCGTCAAGATTTATATAATCCTTTTCCTTTGAACCCCTGAAACTCTTACAGCCCGACATTATCCATATCGCTTCAATAAGATTTGTCTTGCCCTGAGCGTTTCTGCCCGATATGATGTTATACTTCGGGTCGGGAAAAAATGATATTCCTGAAAGATTCTTGAAATTGTCAATTTCTGCATAAGTGACAATCACTCTATAACTACCTCTTTGTCGCCGAATGATACCTTGTCACCCGAACGTATTTTTTTACCTCTCATGGTACAGACTTCTCCGTTTACAAGAATCTGTCCGTCCTGAATAAGCATCTTTGCTTCTCCGCCTGAACCCACAAGGGACGCAAATTTCAGTAATGCATCAAGTTTTATAAATTCTGTTTTAATTTTTACTGATTCAGCCATAATATTTTTACCTCTCTTTTATTTCCGATATACTTAGTTCTTGAGCTGTACGGGCATTACAAGGAATATGAAATTTTCTCCTTCAAGAGGAAGAATCTCTATTACCTTTGTCGCACCGCCGAAACGTATACGTATCTTGTCTCCTTCTGCTGCACGGAGTGCGTCAAGAAACAGCTTGTTATTAAAACCTATTGTAACTGATTCACCTGTTATGTCAGCAGATAAAGAGTCATTTATACGTCCTATTCCTGTCTTACAGCTTATCTTAACTTCACCGTTTTCGATTTCACAACGGATAGGTGCTTTATTCTTTTCGTCGATAAGAAGTGAACAGCGTTCAAGACAAGTAGAAAATTCTCTCTTGTTTATGATAACTTCGGTTTTGTGTACAGACGGTATACTTACTTTGTAATTATGGAATGTACCTTCAAGCAAACGTGAAATAACAAATACATTGCCTGTCTGAAAGATTATATGTCTTTCGTTGGTATATACAATACAGTCAGTGTCATCTTTCATGAGAGATGAAATTTCAAGCAGTGCCTTTTTCGGTACTACCAAGTGATAGTTTTCCTGACTTTCAATCTTCTCGCTTCTTATGGCAAGACGGAAACCATCAATTGCTACCATGTTAAACTTTCCGTTTTCAATGTCAAAAAGTTCACCTGTAAGAATGGGTTTGCTTTCATTAAGGGAAGCGGCATAACTTGTCTGATTAATCATAGACTTCAGAACAGAATTTTTTATTTTGAATCCTTTCTGTGAATCAACTACAGGTAAATCAGGATATTCTTCTGCTGACATTGCCGAAAAGCTACATTCAGTTGAACTGCATGAGATATTTATAATAAGACTTTCATTAATGCTGAAAGTAATTTCGTCTCCTGACATACGTCTTGTAAATTCACTGAACAATCTTGAACTTACTACAAATTCACCTTCTCCGTCGGTTACCGAGCTGATAGAAGTGCGTATACCCATTTCAAGATTGTAAGCAGTAAGTTCAATCACTCCCGTTGTAACCTTTACTTTGATTCCTTCAAGAGCAGGTATCGTTGATTTTGATGAAACAGCTTTTGAAACATTACTGATTGCTTCGCTGAGTTCATTTTTATTGCATATAAATTTCATGATTCATTCCTCCGTATCTGAATCTCACTGACAGCTTTTGAATCAAAAAAACTGTTAGTTCGTATAATTTGAGACCGTTTTTTTTGTGTCTCAAAAAAAATTTTTTTGAATTTGAAAAAATAAAAGAAAATAATAATAATAATATTGTAGTAGTAGTAGGGGGTGTTGAAA
>DETU01000031.1:498-759 GCA_002362175.1 Ruminococcus sp. UBA3280 | reverse complement strand
TAGTAGTAGTAGGGGGTGTTGAAACTGTGGAAAACTATGTTTTGTAGCTATATATGGTCAAAAGTTTTCAACAATGGTATGTTGAAAGATTGTTGAAAGATGTTGAAAACTTTAGTAAATTCTTTTGACCTGTGGAAACTGTGGAGAAATTGTGGAAAAAATGTTGAAAACTTGTTGAAAACTTGAAAAAAAGAACTTTTGTTTGAAAAGTTTTCAACAGACTGTTGAAAGTTAAATTGTTGAAACTGTTGAAAACTTTTT
>DETU01000031.1:0-212 GCA_002362175.1 Ruminococcus sp. UBA3280 | reverse complement strand
ATAAAATGTTTTCTGATTTAATCATCTAAGTTGAAATTGTTGAAAACCTGTTGAAAGAATGTGGAAAACTATTGTTAGCTAATACTAAAACAGTAGTTTTCAACATTATGAACAAATTGTGACTGTATAAAAGTGCAGTGTTAAATAATTAAATTAGAACAAATTTTCTTGTCTGAAAATTTTCTGACTGTTGAAACTGTTGAAAACTTTTT
>DETU01000043.1:6607-7128 GCA_002362175.1 Ruminococcus sp. UBA3280 | reverse complement strand
CAGATGACAGGCTATAATACATTGAATATTATCAGTAATAATACACATTGTATTTTTTGAAAAAAAAATTTCATCATTGCCGTTTTCGCCAAAAGAGTTAAGGATTATACAAAAAAGTTCTATATATCTCTCGCAACAAAACTATTGACATAAATAATAAAAAAGAGTATCATTAAAGGTAATAAACTCTTGGCTTTTTGCCAGTGGAGAATTTTTGTAAGGAGGAAATTTTTATGCTGACTGACATGAACAGTAAATTTCAGAAAGAGGGTCTGACATTTGATGATGTGCTTCTGATTCCCGCAAAATCAGACGTTACTCCAAATATGATTAAACTCGGTACAAATCTCACAAAAACAATCCGCCTCAATACACCCGTCATGACTGCCGCAATGGATACGGTTACCGATTCCCGTATGGCTATTGCCATTGCCCGTGAGGGTGGTATAGGTATCATTCACAAAAATATGACTATCGAACAGCAGGCAGAAGAAGTTGACAAGGTAAAGCGTTCCGAAAAC
>DETU01000043.1:0-6311 GCA_002362175.1 Ruminococcus sp. UBA3280 | reverse complement strand
AAGCGTTCCGAAAACGGCGTTATCGTTGACCCGTTCTCTCTCACAGAGGACCGTATTGTTGCAGACGCTGACGAACTTATGGGCAAATACAGAATATCAGGCGTTCCGATTGTTGACACAAATAAAAAACTTGTGGGAATTATCACAAACAGGGATATGCGTTTCCTGAATGATTTCAGTGCGAAAATTTCCGAAGTTATGACAAAAGAAAATCTTATTACTGCCCCTGTTGGAACAACTCTCGAACAGGCACAGGAAATTCTCCGTTCACATAAAATTGAGAAGCTCCCTATTGTTGACGACGAAGGAATCCTCAAAGGACTTATTACAATAAAGGATATAGAAAAATCTGTTCAGTATCCTAATTCTGCACGTGACGGTCGTGGAAGACTTCTCTGCGGTGCTGCTATCGGCGTTACCGCAAATGTTCTTGAAAGGGCAAAGGCTCTTATTGATGCACAGGTGGACGTGCTTGTTCTTGATTCTGCACACGGTCACAGTGCAAATATTCTCAAATGTCTTAAAATGGTAAAAGAAGCTTATCCTGAAATTCCTGTTATTGCCGGAAACATCGCAACAGCAGAAGCAGCCGAAGACCTTATAAAAGCAGGTGCTGACTGTGTAAAAGTCGGAATTGGCCCCGGTTCTATCTGTACGACAAGAGTTGTTGCAGGTATCGGTGTACCGCAGATTACAGCTATTTATGATGTTGCCTGTGTTGCACAGAAGTACGGTATTCCCGTAATTGCAGACGGCGGTATAAAATATTCAGGCGATATTGTAAAAGCTCTTGCAGCAGGTGCAAACGTTGTAATGCTCGGCTCACTTCTCGCGGGCTGTGCGGAAGCCCCGGGTGAAACTGAAATCTATCAGGGCAGACAGTTCAAGGTATATCGTGGCATGGGAAGTCTTGGTGCTATGGCAAACGGTTCTAAGGACAGATATTTCCAGGAGGGTGCAAAGAAGCTTGTACCTGAGGGCGTTGAGGGTCGTGTACCTTTCAAAGGTGCTGTTGCAGATACAATTTTCCAGCTTGTCGGTGGTATACGTTCAGGCATGGGTTACTGCGGTTGTGAAACTATTTCCGACCTTCATGAAAAAGCACAGTTTGTAAGAATTACAGGTGCTGGTCTCAAGGAAAGCCACCCGCACGATATTTATATTACCAAGGAAGCTCCCAACTATTCAACACAGGTATGATTATATAAAAAAAGCAAGTCGGACAATATAATGTTCGGCTTGTTTTGAAATATACCTATACATGAAAAGGCTATGAAAAAAGTAATTATTACAGGAAGTGCAGGTGCTGGAAAAAGCACGTTTGCACGGAAATTAAGAGATAAAACAAATCTGCCTTTATATTATCTTGATATGATATGGCATAACCCCGACCAAACAAATATATCAGCAAGTGAATTTGATGCAATTCTTAATAATATAGTTAAAAAGGGCAGATGGATTATTGACGGAAATTATCAGCGTACACTTGAAATACGTTTAAAGGAATGTGATACTGTCTTTTTACTGGATTTTCCGACAGAAATATGCCTTTCAGGTGCAGAATCACGCATAGGAAAAAAACGTGAGGATTTGCCGTGGACAGAGACGGAATTGGATAGTGAATTCAGACAGTTTATCATTGATTTTTCTGCAAATCAACTTCCCGAAATATATAATTTACTGGAAAAATACAGAAAAAGTAAGAATATTATTATTTTTCATTCAAGAAAAGAGGCTGATGATTATCTGCAATTTAATTTTTAGTGTAAATAAAAACAGGACACATAATGCGTCCTGTTTTTTTGTTTACAGAATATAAATCTGTCCGTCAATTGTATAGATATAAATTATCATATCTGAACCTGTCCTTGCTGTAAGTGAATAACTTCCGTCGTCACCGTCAAGTTTGTAAAGAACATCTATTCCGACCATTTTTCTTGAAGTTATTTCAGCGTCGGGAGATTGTTCAAGGATTTTGTGGTCAAGCGTTGAAAAACCCGTATTACTGTCATCATCGTTTTCGTCCATGAGGGAATTTATAAGAATATAGTTGAAATCAAATTCTCCGCCTGTGTAAGAATTTTTAATATCATCGTGTCGTGAATCAAGATAATCCTGAATGTCTGTATTTTCGTACTCTGTAACAAGATAGTCAAGATATGACGGGTAACAGGTATTTTTCATCAATTCGGCATCACAGCTGTTTATTGCCGAGATATAGTCTGAAATCTTTCTTGCTTCTTCCTCGGTCATGAAACGGTTTTCATATGAAATTGAAATCGGTACATCGTCGTGGTCGGGTACAAGGTCCGTCATGGTAGCACCGAAAGGCATTTCGTTTTCATCTACATTTATTCCTTCACCGATTGTGTCGGTTACAAGTGCCTTTCCGCTTGCAGATGATGACCCTGATTTTTCATCACTGCATGAAACACATACAAGTGTCATGGCACATAAAAGAATTATAAATTTTTTCATACACTTCTCCTTTATCCGAAAGTATAGTAATTACCGTCTTTTTCGGCAAAGACTATTTCAAATCCACTCACAAGAAGTGATTCTGTTTTTTCACTGTCCTCCGCCATTACATAAAATTTAAGATGATGAAGTTTTTCTGTACTGTCTTTTATTTCATTGTAGTAATCTTTTCCAAAGGTTTCGTTAAGAGGTGCGAAATACGATTCAGCGGAATCGCTTTCTGATTTTTCAGCCTTTATACGTGTGATTTTAAAATCTCCTCCCATTTTTTCGGAAAGACTTTCACGCTGATTTTGGAACGACGTTTCAAGGTCATATTCATAGTTTTCTTTGAGATAACTGTTCATTTCTTCGATATAACTCGGATAAAGACATGACTTGTAATCCTCATAATTATTTTCTTCAAATGATGTGAAATATTTTTCAAGCGTCAGCATAAGTTCTGTGGAATATTCATTTTCATCGTAATAAAGCTTTGTACCGCCCGAACTGTAACGGTATTCACCAAGACCGTACTCATCATCATCTTCGTCAGGAGTAATTACTTCACCCGCTTCACCCTCAGCGACAGACGGTATCTCACTTGAAATACTTTCAGATTTATCATTATCACTGCAAGCCGTAAATGAACAGCAGAACAGAAAAGCAATAGTCACAGTTAAAAACTTTTTCATTATTTTACCTCATATCATCATGTGAGTTTCATGATTTTGTCTGTTTAATAATAATTCTTTAATCTGTAAATTATATGTTTGTTATGTGGAATGTTCGGGAAAACATCATGTTTTCTCTTTTGTTTCATAGGCTTCTGAAAGTTTTCAACATATACTTGTTGAAAACTTTTCCGAATATCAAAAACCGTTTTGAGTCTGTATCAAAGCAATTCAGACGTATCATGAATTTTCTTTCAACATAAGAGTGTTGAAAGATTGTTGAAAACTCTCGGAAATTACTTTGCTCTCTGCTTAGCTCTCTGTGAGTTGTTGAGTATTCTCTTTCTTATTCTGAGAGACTCGGGAGTAACTTCAAGAAGTTCGTCATCTGCAAGAAATTCAAGGCAATCTTCAAGACTGAGTATTCTGTGCGGAACAAGTCTGAGAGCGTCATCACTACCGCTTGCACGTGTATTTGTGAGGTGCTTTTTCTTGCACACATTTACAACAAGGTCCTCTGTTTTGGGTGAAGCACCTACTATCATACCCTCATAAACAGGAGTACCGGCAGGAATGAAAAGCTGTCCACGTTCCTGAGCATTATAAAGACCATAAGTAACAGCTTCACCTGTTTCAAACGATACAAGAGAGCCTGTCTTTCTGCGTTCGATATCGCCCTTATAAGCCTCGTAACCCTCAAATACATGACTCATAATTCCCTCGCCCTTTGTATCGGTGAGGAACTCACTCTTATAACCAAATAAGCCACGTGCAGGAATAAGGAACTCAATTCTTGTACGGTTTCCCTGTGGGTGCATATTAGTCATTTCACCTTTACGACTGCAAACTTTTTCCATTACAGAGCCTACACAGTCATCGGGAACATCAATAACAAGTCTTTCAATAGGTTCAAGCTTGCGACCGTCCTCGCCTTCTTTGTAGAGAACACGGGGAGTTGATACAGAAAGTTCATACCCCTCACGACGCATATTTTCAATAAGGATTGAAAGGTGCATTTCACCACGTCCTGCAACACGGAATGAATCTGTAGTATCAGTTTCGGAAACACGAAGTGAAACGTCTTTTAAAAGTTCCCTGAAAAGTCTTTCACGGAGCTGACGTGAAGTAACGAATTTACCCTCTTTTCCGGCAAAAGGGCTGTCATTTACAGAGAAAGTCATTTCAACGGTCGGCTCACTGATTTTTACAAACGGCAAAGGTTCAGGCGTATCGGTTGCACAGATAGTATCACCGATTGTGATGTTTTCAATTCCCGAAATCCACACGA
This sequence comes from Ruminococcus sp. UBA3280, assembly GCA_002362175.1. GTDB lineage: Bacteria > Bacillota > Clostridia > Oscillospirales > Ruminococcaceae > Ruminococcus. The sequence continues at coordinate 1,892 of DETU01000043.1, read as the reverse complement.
TATCGCCTACTTTAGCTTCCTGAACGGGTACACGGTTAAGACCCTGTATCTGTAAAAGTGAAACAATTTTTGAATTGTAGTTCTTCTTTGAGCCTGTATAGTCGCACACTGTAACCTGCTGATTTACTTTGATATTACCACGAACAATACGTCCTATTCCGATTCGTCCGACGTATTCATTATAGTCAATTGACGAAATAAGCATCTGCAAAGGTTCTTCCTCATTGCCCTGAGGTGCTTCAATATAGTTTATGATAGTATCGAAAAGGGGTTTGAGGTCTGTGCCTGCTTCGTACTGACTAAGTGAAGCAGTACCGCTTCTGCCTGAACAGAAAAGGATAGGACTTTCAAGCTGTTCTTCATTTGCGTCAAGGTCAAGAAGAAGTTCAAGAACTTCGTCGCCGATTTCGTCAAGACGAGCGTCGGGACGGTCAATCTTGTTTACTACAACTATAATCTTGTGACCCATTTCAAGAGCCTTTGAAAGAACAAAACGTGTCTGAGGCATAGGACCTTCGGCAGCGTCAACGAGAAGAAGAACACCGTCTACCATTTCGAGAACACGTTCTACTTCTCCGCCGAAATCAGCGTGTCCGGGGGTATCAATTATGTTTATTTTAATGTCATTGTACATTACAGACGTATTTTTTGCAAGTATTGTGATACCTCTTTCACGTTCAATATCATTTGAGTCCATAACTCTTTCAGCGACATTTTGGTTTTCACGGAACACACCGCCCTGTTTAAGCATTTCGTCAACGAGAGTTGTTTTACCATGGTCAACATGGGCAATAATGGCGATGTTTCTTAAATCATTTCTAATCATTTTAAGTTCCTCCGAATAATAAATTATTTATGTAAACGGTGTATTATACACCGTGATTTGTTATAATATCTTCAAAATCACAGGCACATATAACATTATGTTTTTGTTTTAGGAAATAAACAAGTTGCTTTAGATTATTTATATAAGTACTTTCGGAAACATTTTCCTGTGGTTCAATATCAATAAAGAATTTCCAGTACAAAAAATCAGGATTTTGCGGAATATATTCCTTGTTTCTGCTGATACACATATCGCACCAGTTAGAAATTATAAATGATACGGCTTGTTTTTCACCGTTCAGAAAATTTCTTACAGTTTCAAAGAAGTCATTATATTCCGAAACTGTATCAATAAATATCTTACAGTAAAGATTTTCAGTCATTTTAACACCTCAGCAGTATTCGATATATACTACAAGATTATTTTGACAGGCTATTGTAAAAATATCAATAAGCATTTTCAGAACTTCGTGATTTTTCGGAAATCTGATTTTTGAAGTATCAACATTTTTAAGTTGCTGTAAAGCTGACGGAATATCAGGAACTTTCCAGTTGCTTTTATCGAAATCAATACAAAGCTGATAATATTCAGCAAGACTTGTCCAGTGATTTTCAGTGGGTTTTATTGTGTTAATTATGTCACTGAAATAACCGTCCCATATATGAATTTTTTCAATAAGACATTCACCGTTATAAAGACAGAAAATGTATTCAGGTTCACCTTCGAAACCCTCATAATATCTGTAGTTTTCAATCATATATTTACCTCACAGCAAAATAAATACATTTCTGCACAATAGAGTATATTTTCCGTGCAAAACATCTTTTTTTTCGGGCATAAAAAAGCCCTTGCAGATAAATGCAAGGTTCAGGGGCTGGGTAATGGAAAAAAATAACCCCGAATACCTTCGGGGCTACTTGGTGGGAGAGGATGGATTCGGACCATCGAAGCTGAAAAGCAACAGATTTACAGTCTGCCCCCTTTGGCCACTCGGGAACTCTCCCAAAACTATTTTGAAAAATTATCGGCATTTACCGATAAAATGGAGCTGGTGGACGGACTCGAA
>DETU01000060.1 GCA_002362175.1 Ruminococcus sp. UBA3280 | reverse complement strand
CGGCAATTCTATATCTTCAAGAACGGGGGCTGTAGTTTCGGGTTCTTCCTGCTTTGCTTCTTCCTTTACAGACATAATATCGTCAAGTGACGGTAATTCTATATCTTCAAGAACAGGTGCAGTAATTTCAGGTTCTTCCTGCTTTGCTTCTTCCTTTACGGACATAATATCGTCAAGTGACGGCAATCCTATATCTTCGAGAACAGGTGCTGTTTCTTCCGTAATTTCAGGAACTGATGTACTTTCAGAAACCGACAAATCAATGTCAGCCATTTCGTCTGTCTGTTCAGGTTCATTTTCAGTCTGTCCCGAGTTATCCACACCAAACAACTGATTTGCAACATAATCCCAGTCAGAATTTTCAGATTCTTCATTTTCTTCGGGAGTTTCGGTAAGAACAGGCTCACTTACAGGTATGTCGGGCTTTTCTTCTTCAAGTGCGGAGTAATCATATCTTGAAGTGCTTACTGCCGGTGACTGACTTGAGGACGCTTTAACGTTTCCGAAAGCAAACATTTTCATTATATCATCTTCGTCAATAATTCCGACAGGATTTTCATCTGCTTCATCTGCCTTTTCAATCGGTTCTTCATAAACAGACGGAGGCGGATTTATTGCTGTAAAATCAATAGATTCTTCAGTTTCGTTTTCTTGAGAAACAATATTGCTTTCCGTTACGGCAGGCTGAACTTCTTCGGATTCTGACTGACTGGGTACAGAAATGGCAAACTGTGCAAGAAAATCGTCCTGAACATTTGTCACAGCAGAAACAGTTTTTTCTTCTTCAGGTTCAGGTTTTTTTATAGCAAACTGTGCCATAAAGTCATCATTGCTTTCAGGCTTTTTCTCATATTCTTCCGCAGGCGGAGGAGTTATCGCAAATTCAGCAAGACTGCTGTCTATTGCTACATTTGTACCGGGAATGGTATGTTTTGGTTCTTCCGTTTGCGGAGCAGGTACAGCAACAGGTGTTCTTTCAAACGGAGCAGGTTCGGGCTGAACGGGTTCGGATTCTGTCGGAGAAGATGTAATTTTTGCCGTTGTATTTCCAAGCGGAACAATTCCCTCGTCAGCAAGACCCATTTTTTCACGTTGTCTTTCTTCCTTCAACAAACGTGCCATTTCCTTTTTGTCCGCCTTAATCATTTTCTTTGCAAAAGCGTTTTTACATCTTTCACACGTAATTTCTTTAAGGTCATTCATTTTTCCGCCACGACGGAATTTATTGACATTATCGCCCTTTTGCAGATTTATACCGCAGCCGGTTTTTTTATCATTGTCAGTACCATGAATATCATCATTCATAATAGAGGTAACAAGTGTAATATCCATAAGCTTTTCCTTTCCGCACATAAAAGTGCAGTTTTCGCTTTATGGCAGCGAATACCGATTTTCCGAAACGCATAATTTTTATACGCATTACAATACATATACATTATACAATATAAGTTGCAAAAAATCAACACTTTCTGAAAAATTTGCACTATCAATTATACGGTTTTTAAAATTTTCGGTGAAAACAACAAAATGTTATTGATTTTTTTGTCAAAAACAGCCTAACAAGTTTAAAATTACTTTTAATAATCAACATAAATTTTATGCATAAATAAACAGAATTAGGGCTGTTAAATATTCAATATTTTATATAAACCCGAAAAATTATAAAATATATGATTTTACTCTTGCATTATCGGAAAATTTGTTGTATTATTATTAGTGTATTACTAAAATGTTAGGGGGAGTTCCGTGAAACTCGTTTCAGTAGTTGTTCCGTGCTACAATGAACAGGAAGTACTGTCCATGTTCTATGAGGAAATCACAAGAGTAACAGATAAGATGTCAGTTGATTTTCCTGAATTGGAATTTGAATACCTGTTTATAAACGACGGTTCAAAAGATAAGACGCTTGATATACTGCGTACACTTGCCGACAAAGACAAAAGAGTAAGATATATATCTTTTTCAAGAAATTTCGGCAAGGAATCAGGAATGTATGCAGGATTAAAAAATGCCAAGGGAGATTATGTCGTTGTAATGGACGCCGACTTACAGCACCCGCCCGCTTTTCTGCCCGAAATGTATAAGTATGTAAAAGATGGAGAATATGACTGTGCAACAACAAGGCGTGTAAACAGGAAGGGTGAATCTAAAGTCCGTTCATGGTTTGCAATGAAATTCTATCAGATAATGAACAAGATTTCTCAGACGGAAATTGTTGACGGTGCTCAGGATTTCCGATTCATGACACGACAGATGGTTGACGCCATTCTTGATATGTCGGAATACAACCGCTTTTCAAAGGGTATTTTCAGCTGGGTCGGATTCAATGTACGGTATATTCCATACGAAAACGTTGAACGTCCGGCAGGTACTACTTCGTGGTCATTCTGGGGACTTTTCAAATATTCCCTTGAGGGAATAATGGCATTCTCAACCGCACCTCTTGCCATATCATCACTACTCGGAATAATAAGCTGTATCATTTCATTTATCCTTATAATAATAACAGTCATCAAAACTCTTGCTTTCGGAGAAAGTGTGGACGGCTATCCCACCACAATATGTGTGATTTTCATGCTCAGCGGATTACAGCTTTTCTGTACGGGAATACTCGGACAGTATCTTTCAAAGACCTATCTTGAAACAAAGAACCGTCCGATTTATATCGCAAAGGAAACGGACGAGCTTTACCGCAGAAAAAAGAAAGAGTCCGAAAATAAGGACGAGCAAAGTTCTCAGTCTGCCGAATAACTGCGGAGGGGGTGCGGACTTCTGAACAAACAGACAAGATTTATAGTTTCCGCACTTTTCATAGTCATCATACTGCTTGCCGTTGCTATCAGGAAATTTTACTCCGATACAACCCAGAGTGCCGGAAACAACAGTTTACAGACAGACACAATAAGCAGTCTCGCTTCCGATTCTTCAGGAAACAGAATTTTCAGGGAAAACAGCGGACTTTTTGGTATTATAGACAGCAGTGACCGAATTATTGTAGCACCTGAATGGCTTGACCTTAAATTCACCGACGGAAATCTTTGCATAGCAAAGCAACGTATAGACGGAAATCTTCTTACCGGTTGTATAGACTATGAGGGAAATATATCAGTTCCTTTTATATATCAGAATATAGAATATCATAATGAAGAAGATTTTCCGTTTTATATCGCTGAATCGGCAAAGGATAATTCACGTGTTATATATGACAGTCGTTTTATACCGTGTTTTACAAGGTCATGGGAAAGCTACAGTCTCTCGGACGGCGAAATCACACTCAAAACAAACAGCGGTACTTACGAATATGCCATAAATCAGGAAGGTTTCCGGCTTAAATCGGCGGAAGTAATCGGAAAGACAATGGAATACAGTTATGTTCTCAGCATATACAGCAGGATTCTTCTTTCAAAGTTAAGCGTATCCATGATTGAAAAAATGGCAGAAGATACTGAAAAATATATTGAGTTCGCATATACGGGAAACGACGAAATTCTTTCCGATATTACAAACGGCGGACGTTCCGCATTTACACAGCTTTTTCCTGACGACCACAGGATTCTTTCAAAAAAATTATTGAATATTTCCGAAATATTCCTGTATTCAGTAAGGTCAGACGACAATATACCCCACTATGCAATATCAGTTACCGCTGATACGGAAATAGAATATTCCGACGAAGAAAGCGGTAAAAATACCCTGACCGATGAATATACAGCAGTTATAGAGTTCAGCGGATATTCAGAAAACGACCTCACCGCAGTTTCGGGAAGTTTCACTCAGGAAGAACCTGAATATCCACAGACGGAAGAAGAAACGGAAAGTATTTCAGAAAATGAAGTGACTTAACCTACTACATGATTATATTGATGAAAAGGAGTTTTTATTATGTCAAAGAAAGTAGCAGTTATAATGGGAAGCAACAGTGACTTTCCTGTTGTAAAATCAGCCCTTACAGAACTGAAAAAATACGGCGTTGAGTTTGAATGTCGTGTAATGTCGGCACACCGTACACCTGTTGAAGCGTGTGAATTTGCAGACAAGGCAAAGGAAAACGGCTTCGGTGTAATTATATGTGCGGCAGGAATGGCAGCACATCTTGCAGGAGTAGTTGCAGGTCATACAACACTTCCCGTCATTGCCATTCCAATGAAGTCAGCCGTACTTGAAGGTATGGACGCACTCTTATCGTCAGTAATGATGCCCCCCGGAGTACCTGTGGCAACAGTAGGCATAAACGGTGCAAAGAATGCCGGTATTCTTGCCGTTCAGATGCTTGCAATAGCAGACGAAGAACTTGCCAAGAAACTCGCTGACGAAAAGGTAAAAATGGCTGATGGCGTTCGTCAGAAAGACATTGACTTGCAGGAGGAAATAGCCAATGTTTGATAAAAAGGAAAAGAAAACTAAACGCTTTGTTGTAAAGGAAGAACAGGGGCTTGGTATGGTAGGAGCAGTACAGATTATTATTGATACCGTTACAGGCGTTAATTATTTAAATACTGTCGGCTCATCAATGACAGGAATCACTCCGCTTCTTGACAGCAAAGGAAACGTAATCATTGACGAAATTTTAGATAAATAACCGCTTACCTGTCCGCAGAAACGGACTTGTATATATTTCATATAATTCTCAGGAGGAATTTAAAAATGGAAAACATTGTTAAACAGGAACAGCTTTACGAGGGTAAGGCTAAAAAAGTATATGCCACAAACGACCCCGACCTCGTAATCGTTGATTACAAGGACGACGCAACCGCTTTCAACGGTGAAAAGAAAGGTACAATCTCCGGCAAGGGCGTTGTCAACAACAGAATGACTAACTTCATGTTCAAGATGCTCGAAAATGAAGGCGTTCCGACACATCTCGTAGAGGAAATCAGCGACCGTGAAACTATTGTCAAAAAAGTTTCAATCGTTCCGCTTGAGGTTATTATAAGAAACGTTGCAGCAGGTTCTTTCTCAAAGAGAATGGGCGTTGAAGAGGGCAGAAAGCTTCTCACTCCTATCCTTGAATTCAGCTACAAAAACGACGACCTCGGCGACCCGTTCATAAACGACTATTATGCTCTTGCTCTCGGTCTCGCCACAAAGGAAGAAATCGACACAATCGCAAAGTATGCATTTAAAGTCAATGAATTTATGGTTAACTTCTTCAAAGGTCTCAACATTGACCTTATTGACTTCAAAATTGAATTTGGTAAGACTTCCGACGGTACTATTATCCTCGCTGACGAAATCTCACCTGATACCTGTCGTTTCTGGGACAGCACAACTCACGAAAAGCTTGACAAGGACCGTTTCCGTCGTGATATGGGTGGTGTTGAAGAAGCTTATCAGGAAATCATGAAAAGACTTATGGGAGAATAATTCTATGGGTGGATTTTTTGGTGCAGCTTCCAAAAACGACTGCGTTACAGATGTATTTTTCGGAACAGACTACCACTCACATTTAGGCACAAGACGTGGCGGTATGACCGCATATTCCGATGAGCTTGGCTTTCAGAGAAGTATCCATAGTATTGAAAACTCACCTTTCAGAACAAAATTTGAAAATGACGTTGTAAAAATGCGTGGAAAGCTTTGTATAGGTAGTATCAGCGATACAGACCCCCAGCCGATTCTTGTCCGTTCAAAACTCGGACTTTATGCCGTATGTTCAGTAGGTATAATAAGAAACTCTGAAGCACTCGTCAATGAGCTTCTTGAAAACGGCTGTGCAAACTTTGAAACCATGAGCAGCGGAAGCATAAACTCGGGTGACTTAATCGGTGCTTTGATTGCACAGAAAGATTCATTTGTTGACGGCATACGCTATGCACAGGAAAAAATTGAAGGCACTATGTCCCTTATCATTCTTACAAAAGACTGCATTATTGCGGCAAGGGACAAATTTGGCAGACTTCCTGTAATTATAGGAAAAAGAAGCGACGGTTTCTGTCTTTCAACCGAATCATTTGCATTTCAGAAACTCGGTTACACTACATACAAGGAACTTACAGCAGGTGAAATTGTAAAAATCAACTCGGACGGCTGTGAAGTTCTGAGTGAAGGTGACCCTTCAAAGATGAAAATATGTACTTTCATGTGGACATATTACGGTTATCCCACTGCTGTCTATGAGGGTGTAAACGTTGAAGTCATGAGAACACGCAACGGTGAAATCATGGCTGAAAACGACATCAAAGCAGGAAAATTGCCTGATGTTGACTATGTATGTGGTATTCCCGACTCGGGAACTCCTCACGCTATCGGTTACGCAAACAGAAGCGGTATTCCGTTCGCAAGACCTTTCATCAAGTATACTCCCACATGGCCAAGGAGTTTCATGCCGACAAATCAGAGTATGAGAAATCAGGTTGCCAAAATGAAGCTTATCCCCGTCCACGAACTTATTGAGGGAAAGAAACTTCTCTTTGTAGACGATAGTATTGTACGCGGTACACAGATGAGGGAAACAGTTGAATTTCTGTACGAAAACGGAGCAAAGGAAGTGCATATGCGTTCTGCCTGTCCGCCTATCATGTACGGCTGTAAATATCTGAACTTCTCACGCAGTCACTCGGAACTTGAATTAATCGCAAGACAGATTATTGACGAGTTTGAAGGTGCGGAGGGTGTTAAATACCTCGCAGAATACAGCGACACAAACACGGAACGTGGAAAGCGTATGCGTGACGAAATCTGTCGCAGATTGAAGCTGACATCTCTTGAATTTCAGTCTCTTGAAGGTAAGGTAAAGGCTGTAGGACTGCCTGAATGTAATCTTTGTACTTACTGCTGGAGCGGAAACGAATAATATATAAACAATTTCAGAACCTGTTTTCATCGCTGAAAACAGGTTTTGAAGAATATAAGGAGGATTATTTCCAATGAATAACAGTTTTTCAAAAAGCTACGAAAAAGCCGGTGTTGATGTTACCGCAGGTTACAAGGCTGTTGAACTCATGAAAACCCATATTGCCCGTACCATGACAGCAGGTGCTATTTCAGGTATCGGTGGATTCGGCGGACTCTTTGAACTTGATATGACAGGTATTTCAAAGCCTGTTCTTGTTTCGGGTACTGACGGAGTGGGAACTAAAATAAAAATCGCATTCATCATGGACAAGCACGATACAGTAGGAATTGACTGTGTTGCAATGTGCGTTAATGACATTATATGCTGTGGTGCAAAACCTCAGTTTTTCCTTGATTACATTGCTTGCGGAAAGAATTACCCCGAAAAAATCGCACAGATAGTTTCAGGCGTTGCAGAAGGTTGCGTGCAGGCAGGCTGTGCTTTAATCGGCGGTGAAACTGCTGAACACCCCGGACTTATGCCACTTGACGAATATGACCTTGCAGGTTTTTCTGTAGGTATCGTTGACAGAGAAAAGATTTTAAAGCCCGAAACTCAGAAAGCGGGAGACGTTCTTATAGCTATCAAGTCAAGCGGTGTACATTCAAACGGTTTTTCACTTGTAAGAAAGGTATTTGAAGTAAACGAACAAAATCTTGCCGTACATTTCGACGACCTCGGAACAACTCTCGGTGAGTGTCTGCTTACTCCCACAAGAATCTATGTAAAGCCGATTCTCAGCCTTATTGATTCAGTAAATGTAAAGGCAATCTCACATATAACAGGCGGTGGATTCTATGAAAATATTCCCCGTGTTCTTCCGAATGGTCTTTCCGCAAAAATCGAAAGAAACGCTGTTCAGGTACTTCCTATTTTTGACTTAATCAAGCGTTCGGGCGACATTCCTGAAAGAGATATGTTCAATACTTTCAACATGGGTGTCGGCATGATGGTTTCCGTTGACAAGAACGATGCCGACAAAGCCATTGAAGTACTCAAATCAGCAGGAGAGGACGCTTATATTCTCGGTGAACTCGTTGAATCAGAAGAAGGCGTAATTATCTGCTGATGAAAAAAATAATAATATCACTTGCTGTCTTACTGGGAGTTTCCGCACTTCCTGCAATGTCCGCAGGTGATTCCCTTGACGTAAATTCCGACGGACGTGCTGACTGCTTTGACTTGGTGTCGGCACGTCGTGACGGAGCGTCCGCAGACGAACTGAACACAATAAATAATTTCATTCTCGGACGTGATGCAGACTTTTCTGATAATGACAATACATATACTATAGATGAGTCGTGCATACTTGAACCCAAGGGGACTGTACATACAGGTGACGGAACTTTCTACGGAGGTGGCTATGAGAGAGGCTGTGCAATGCTTGACCCCGTTTCAAGAGACTACTGGATAGTTGCAATGAATCTTGCCGACTATAACAATGCACAGCTTGCAGGTGCATATATTGAAGTAACGGGTGAACTCGGCACTATCAATATGCTTGTCACCGACCTGCTCCCCGAAGGAAAAAAAGGCGACCTCGATTTATATACAGATGCTTTTCCGCTTATTGCTCCCGCCGAAAAGGGACGTGTTCCTGTAAGCTGGAAAATCATACCGCTTGACAGTGCTGAAAATGAACCTGTTTCATATAAATACAAAGAGGGTACTACTGAATACTGGTGCGGTGTTCAGGTAAGAAACCACCGTTATCCGATTACAAGGCTTGAGTATCTTGACGAAAACGGTGAATTTGTTGAAATAGAACGCCGTCAGTATAATTATTTTGAATCCGATACAATGGGGAAAGGTCCGTTTACATTCAGAATCACGGATATATACGGACAGACAGTCATTGACGAAAATATTCCTCTTTCATATGACGATACCGAAATAATACAGGGACACGTCCAGTTACCGAAATAAATATGAAAGTAAGTACAATTGATATTATATGGGCGGTTGTTTCCATGATAGTGCTTGCCGTATTCTTCCGTATAGGACACTTTATATATGGTCTTCTGATTATATACGGAATGATGTTTGTGATATTTTTCGTTCATATACTTAAAATACGAAAAGGCACATCTGACAGTATCGCAGTATACGGAGAAATAACAGGCTACCATACAACAAAGACAGGAAAAGGCTTCTGTCCGATTGTAAAATATACTACAGAGGACGGCAGGGAAATTACTTCCGTCTATACTGTCGTTGAACGTAAACAGCGTTATGAAACAGGAACAGAAACAATGATATGCTATGACCCGAAAAATCCCATGTCGTTTTACTTTATGGGACGTGAAGATGACCTCACATCAACATATTACCGTTTTATTACAATCGGCGGTATAATCTCGGTTATCCTCTTTATACTGTCACAAATAAATGAATAAAGGAGTGATTATAATGAAATGTCCTTACTGCGGAGCAGAAACACGTTATGCAAAATGTGAATACTGCGATTCTGTTATAAGCCAGTCTGCAACCGAAACTGTCAACGAAATGTTTCAGGACGTAACACGCAATGTAACGCAGAACATTGTACCGAATATTACAATCAATCAGAATCCCATGGAAGAAATATCAAGAAAAAAGAAATCAACTTCAATAATACTCTGCTGTCTCGGTTTTTTCGGACTGGGAGGCTTTCACCGTTTCTACACAGGTCATATCGGAACAGGAATTTTATGGCTTTGCACAGCAGGCTGTTTCTTAATAGGAACTACTATTGACCTTGTTTCACTCATAATAGGCAAATTCTATGACAACAGAGAAAGACGTATTGCAAAATGGTGACTATCGGTTTTTATTCTGATAATCATATAAAGGAGTGAATAAATAATGAGATGTCCGCATTGTGGCGGTGAAATTGACTTTTTTGAAAAAGATATGACATATACACCAAATATCATAAATAATATATGCATTAATCAGACCCCCGCAGAAGAAATCTCAACAAGAAAAAAATCAACTTCAATAATACTCTGCTGTCTCGGATTCTTCGGACTGGGAGGTTTTCACCGTTTCTATGCCGGACAAATCGTCACGGGGTTGGTCTGGTTATGTACAGCAGGCTGTTTCTTTATAGGAACTGTTATTGACCTCATTACAATAATCATGGGAAAATTCTATGACAGCAAGGAAAGACGTATTTCAAAATGGTAACGGAGGAAAAAGCATGAAAAATATAGTGGTTCTCGTTTCAGGCGGAGGAACAAATCTACAGGCACTTATTGATGCCGAGAAATCGGGTATTATAAAGAACGGAAAAATTACTTGTGTAATTTCCTCAAAGCCCGACGTTTTCGCACTCGAAAGAGCAAAAAACAATGACATCGCAACAAGAGTGATTCCGAGAAAGGAATATCCCGACAGTGTAAGTTACAGTATGGCAATACTTGACGCACTCTGCGAGGAAAAAGCCGACCTTGTTGTACTTGCGGGATTCATGACTATTCTTGACGAATGTTTAACAAAAGAATATGCATACAAGATTATAAACGTCCACCCTGCACTTATACCATCGTTCTGCGGTGAGGGATTCTATGGACTTAAAGTTCACGAAAAGGCACTTGAATACGGTGTCAAAGTATCGGGTGCAACTATACATTTCGTCAATGAAAAAGCTGACGCAGGTGCAATAATACTTCAGGGAACTGTAAACGTTGAAAATGACGATACACCCGAAATTTTACAGCGTCGCATTATGGAAAACGTTGAGTGGAAACTTCTTCCCGAAGCTGTTTCACTTTTCTGTCAGGACAGAATTGAAATAGTCAACGGAAAGGCTTATGTAAAGTAATGAAAAAAATACTTGTATCATTAATGTGTATGTTAATGCTTGCATCTTGTGAAAAAACTGAATATCCTGTTGAAAGTTATGAAGTTTCAAATATCGTTGACGGCATATATACTGTTGAATATCAGGAGCGTACTGGTTTTCCTGACCAGAATGTTGATATTAAAATAAGAAAATCCAATAATATCATAAGCAAATATACTACCGAACTTAAACAAGATTATATGTATCCTGATAAAATACTTTATCTCTTTGAATATGAAAACGGAGACTTTTATTATATGGAAGGTCGTTCCCGAAATTCAGGTAACCCATTCTGTTGCATAGTTTACGACGGCGAAAATGCTAAGCTTTATGATTTGATGAGCTGGAAATATATGCTACAGATTAATATTGACGAATACAGGCATGAAAAACTGAATGATATTTCTGAAATATTACAGAAAAACATAACTGAACAGAAAATTAAAGATGTATTCAGCAGATGCGGATATGACGACAAGTATATTTTTGAAATTTATAATTATACTGAAAAGAAGTGATTTTTTATTATTACGGACATAAGAAAAACAGAATTTGGCATTGAGGGAAAATTATACTCCAAAGTGTTCAATACTGAAATTGAAGTCATGATTGATGAGGAAGTAAGCATTGAGTACGCACAGAAATGTGCTGAACACTTCAATAATCTAAGCAGTGAAATGGTTGAAACTATATGCAGGGGTGCTAAAGCTTACTGTCTTGACTTCATGGAAATAGCGTCAGGAGACTGGGACGAGGAGCTGACAATTCCCGTCACTGCCGAAACTCCTGCAATGGAAATGTTAAAATGTTTCAGTCCGACCTTGCTTATAATAGAAGAACCTGACGACGAAAACAGAATCGGCTATCAGCTTGAATGTAGCTGCGACTGGGAAATTGAACATGGTATGGAAATTGACATACTTGAAAATAAAGTTGTTTACCTCAGTTCATTCAATGATTATTCACCATGGCTTGAATATGACAACGGTGAATACAATTATATAAATCAAATATAAAGGAGAATGTTTTATCATGGAAAAACTTGATATTTCAAAAGAATTAAGTTCAAACGCATACCCCGGCAGAGGTATCATTATAGGAAGATGTGAGTGCGGTAAGTACGCAGTTACAGCATACTTTATCATGGGCAGAAGTGAAAACAGCCGTAACCGTGTATTTGTTGAAGAAGGCAGAGGAATCCGCACAGAAGCTTTTGACCCTTCAAAACTTACAGACCCGCACCTTATCATATACGCACCTGTAAGAGTTTTAGGAAACAAGCTTATCGTCACAAACGGCGACCAGACAGACACTATCTATGAACTTATGGATAAGCAGTATACATTTGAACAGTCCCTCCGCACAAGAGAGTTTGAGGACGACGCACCAAACTATACACCGAGAATTTCAGGTATACTTCACTTTGAGGACGGCGGTTTCAACTATGCCATGTCTATTCTCAAAAGCAATAACGGTAATCCCGATTCTTGCCTGAGACATACTTTCACATACAGCAATCCCGTTGCAGGTGAGGGACGTTTTATTCACACATACATGGGCGACGGAAATCCGCTCCCGAGCTTTGAGGGTGAACCGAAGTTAGTCGCAATAAAGGGTGGTATCGACGAATTTACTGACACTCTTTGGAACAATCTTAACGAAGACAACAAGGTATCACTTTTTGTACGTTATGTAAATCTTGAGGACGGTTCAGAGGAAACAAGAATTGTCAACAAGAATAAGTGAAAAGACTAATTTCTGTATTGTTGTGTGCTGTATGTCTTGTATCATGCAGTAATACTCCCGAAAGTGAGGAGATTTCTTCTTATGAGGAAGTATCCATCACTGAAAAAACAACAGTAATTCAGACAACACAAACAACATCTGCAATCACACAAACTACAACAACTGAAGTTGATGTACAAATCGTGACTTATCCGAAAAATATAGATTATATTCCCGAAAATGCTGTATACAAGCGAAGTCACTATGTATATATACAAGGAAAAAGAACATTAAGGTCTGTAACATTCTACGATGAGAACGATAATGAAGTCCGTAGTGTAAGTTTTAATTTGGATACAATTGATTATACGAATACTTATGACAATAACGGAAATCTGATAAAATGTCAGCAGATAAGGCAAACAGATGATGAATACTATATTTTTTGTGATGAATATGAATACGATGAAAACAACAGGCTTAAATGTGCAAATCATTATAATGAAAGTATTAATCTCAGATATTGGGAAACATATGAATATAATGAAAATGGTAATCTGATACAGAAAGATTCATGGTATGACAGTAATAAAAGCAAGCCAAAAACTTCAGATATTTTTGAATATGATGAAAATGGTAATGTAAAGCGTGAAAAACGTCAATATAATGATAATACAGAGTCTTATATGTATGTTGATTATGAATACGATGAAAACAACAGACCAATAACTGAAATCATCAAAGAAAAAGACGGTACTTTATATAACACTATCACACGTACTTATGATAACAATGGAAATATTCTTACTGAATATGCTGAAAATGGTGAGTGGTATAATACTGAAATACGTGTTTATGATGATAAAAATCGCTGTATATCAAAAAAAGGCATGAAAAAAGACGGTACAATTGTTGTTGATGTTGAATATGAGTATGAGGAATTATGATTGTTTCTTTTGATTTGGACGAAACACTTTTTGTGAATCCCGAAAAAGTTCCGACGGAAAGTAATCTGCGTTTTCCGCTGGACAAAATTTACAGAGACAGACTCCGCAAAGGCACTCCGGAGTTACTGAAGTGGATAAACAGCAACAATATAAAGTTATGGATTTATACAACGTCTTTCCGTTCGGAGAGGTATATAAAATCTATTTTTCGGCATTATGGTATAAGAATCGACAACACAATAAACGGTAAACGTCATACAAAAGAGGTACAGGGAAACAACACGGAAATAATGCCGTCAAAATATCCCTCAAAGTATCATATTGACTTACACATTGACGACGAAATTTCAGTTTATCAGAACGGTATTTCCTATGGATTTCATGTATATCTTCTGAAAGAAAATGACAAAGACTGGACGGATAATATCAGAAATGAAATAATCCGCATACAAAAATTAAAAATATAAGGAGGACATTATTATGTCAAATGAAATGCAGTTAAAATACGGCTGTAACCCTAATCAGAAACCATCAAGAGTTTATATGGCTGACGGCTCTGAACTTCCTATAGAGGTTCTTTGTGGCAGACCCGGTTATATAAACCTCCTCGACGCTCTCAACGGCTGGCAGTTGGTAAAGGAGTTAAAAACAGCTACAGGCGTTTGTGCAGCAACCTCTTTCAAACACGTTTCACCCGCAGGTGCAGCAATCGGCAGACCGCTTTCTGACGACCTCAAAAAAATTTACTGGGTTGACGATTTAGGTGAACTCACTCCCCTTGCAAGTGCTTACGCAAGAGCAAGAGGTGCGGATAGAATGTCATCATACGGCGACTTTATTGCACTTTCAGACAAGGTTGACGTATGCACAGCAAAGATGATTCAGAGAGAAGTTTCAGACGGCGTTATTGCTCCCGATTACGACGAAGAAGCACTTGAAATTCTCAAGTCCAAAAGAAAAGGCACTTACTGCATACTCAAAATCGACGAAAATTACAAGCCCGCTCCGATTGAAACAAAACAGGTTTACGGCGTATCCTTTGAGCAGGGCAGAAACGAACTTGACATTAACAAAGAACTGCTTGCAAACGTTGTTACAGAAAACAAGGACATTCCGTCTGACAAGCTTGACGACCTTATGATTTCCCTTATCACACTCAAATACACACAGTCCAATTCCGTATGCTATGTAAAGGACGGACAGGCTATCGGTATCGGTGCAGGTCAGCAGTCAAGAATACACTGCACACGTCTTGCAGGACAGAAAGCTGATAACTGGTGGCTCAGACAGTCCCCGAAAGTTATGGGACTTGACTTTGTTGACGGTATTCGCCGTGCAGACCGTGACAACGCTATTGATGTATATATAGGCGACGAATATGAAGATGTTCTCCGTGACGGTGAATGGCAGAAAATTTTCAAGACAAAACCGGAAGTTTTCACTGTTGAGGAAAAGAAAGCATGGCTTGCAAAGAATACAGGCGTTTGTCTTGGTTCTGACGCATTCTTCCCGTTCGGCGACAATATCGAACGTGCAAAGAAGTCCGGAGTTGAATATATCGCTGAACCGGGCGGTTCTATCCGTGACGACAACGTTATTGAAACCTGCAACAAGTACAATATTGCTATGGCGTTTACAGGAATCAGACTTTTCCACCACTAATCCATGATAACGGAAAAATCAAGAAAATCCGTAAAGGGAACTGCACTGAAAATTATCATTGCAGTTCTCCTGACATGGATTCTGCTTGCTATAACGGATTTAATAAGGTTTGCAATGTCAGACGATTATATTCAACCACTTTTTACGGTTACACATATGTATTGCAAATGCGGTGAATCACGCAGTGAATGTGGTATCGGTTACAGCTTTGACTATGGTTATATCCTTGACATTGGCAACGATTCATGGAAATATGACAAGGAAAAACCTGATTCCAGATGTTTTTCTGTTTTCGGACACACCTTATATGAAAAAGGATAATATTATGCCGGAAAACAATCCTACACCTAAAAAATGGCACTCTGCAATTATAAAGTTTACAGTTGTCGCAACAGTTCTTCCGATAATTTATATAATTCTCAGCCTTATAAATATTTATAACGTGGACATATCAAAATCAATTTTCCATGAAACATATGAATTCTGGAAAAACTCAACATGGTTTTTACCACTTTCACCCTACTTTATTGAAAGTTATATCTATTCAATAATATTTGTTGTGCCATATATCATAGTGTGCATTATAAGTATTTTTTCTAAAAAACTGAAGGGCAGAAAAAAACTCAGATATTCTGTAATCAGTTTACTGATATTTCTGTTTATCAATTACATACAAATGGATGAAATATATCAGTCAACCTGTTCTGATGACTGGGTAATGATTGGACTTGTTTCAAGATTGCAGAACATTTTAATGTTGCTTAACATAGCATCATTTTTACTTGTATGCTGTACAGCTATTATTGAAATCCGTACAGCATACACAAATAAATCAAAAAATTTATGACAGGAGGTTATCCCCATGAAAAATATACTTGTAGTCGGCGGTGGCGGACGTGAACACGCCATTATCATGAAACTCGCCGAAAGCAAACACGTAGACAAGCTTTACTGTACCCCCGGAAACGCAGGTATTTCAAAGTACGCTGAATGTTTCAGTATTTCCGCAACCGATATTGACGGTGTTGTTGCACTTGCAAAGGAAATAAATCCCGATATGGTAGTAGTAGCACCTGACGACCCGCTTGTTATGGGAATGGTTGACGCTTTACAGGCTGAAGGTTTCATGACTTTCGGACCAAAGGCAAACGCCGCAATAATTGAGGGTTCTAAAGTATTTTCTAAAGAACTCATGAAGAAGTACAATATTCCCACAGCTTTCTATGAAGTTTTCACTGAAAGCGACAAGGCTATTTCTTATCTCAAAGAACAGAACAGTTACCCCGCAGTCATCAAAGCAGACGGTCTTGCACTCGGCAAGGGTGTTATAATTGCACAGAATGAAGAAGAAGCTGTACAAGCTGTCCACGACATGATTGACGAACTCAAATTCGGTAAGAGTTCCGCAAGAATTGTAATTGAGGAATTTCTTACAGGTCCTGAAGTGTCCGTACTCTCTTTCACGGACGGCAAAACTATTGTGCCTATGATTTCCTCTATGGACCACAAGCGTGCATTAGACGGCGATTTAGGACTCAACACAGGCGGTATGGGAACTCTCTCCCCTAACCCCTACTATACAGAAGAAGTTGCAAAAGAGTGCATGGAAAAAATTTTCATTCCCACAATGAACGCCATGAACTCTGAAGGCAGAACTTTTGAAGGCTGTCTTTATTTCGGACTTATGCTCACACCAAAGGGTGCTAAAGTAATTGAGTATAACTGCCGTTTCGGTGACCCTGAAACACAGGTAGTACTTCCTATGCTCGACGCTGACCTTTATGAAATCTTTGAAGCGATTTACAATCATGAACTTGAAAAAGTTGATATAAAATGGCATGACGGAAGCTGTGCCTGTGTAGTAATGGCAAGCGGTGGATATCCTGAAAGCTATCCGAAAGGTATAGAAATGAACGGTTTCGACGAAAAAGGACAGGTTGATGGCTGTTTTATTTACCATGCAGGTACAAAGCTGTCAGATGACGGCAAGTTCCTTACAAACGGCGGTCGTGTAATCGGTGTTACAGCAAAAGGACAGAACTTACAGGAAGCACTTGACAACGCTTATAGCGGCGTTTCAAAAATCAGCTTTGAAAACGCACACTACAGAAAAGACATCGGACAGAGAGCTTTAAAAGCTCTGAACTGATGGAGGATATGCACAAAAAGCTCGGTTACGGGCTTAATCTCGGACTTGCCGGAAATATTATGTTTATAATATTCAGTGCGGTATGCTATATATACTATTTAATCTACAAACCTGATAGTACATTCTCAAAAATTCTTGAAATTACAGCATATGTATTTGAATTTTCCGGTTTTGCCTCACTTATTGTCTCTGACATACTGATAAGTAAAACGGCACGTATGAGAAACTGGCTGAAAATCGGATTTACGGCATATATCATTACAGAAGCAGTAATGATGACTCTTGAACTCAATTCATACCGTATTGATTTCTATGAACCGTATTCCATGCTTTTAGCCATAATTCACTCGGTGTTTTCCGCAGCGGTATGTTTTTCATTCCTGACTCTTGACCCCGACAAAAAGCCTTATGAAGTAATTACTATAATCTGTATCGGAATAATGCTCGGTGGCATGATGGGGAACGTCATAGGAATAAGAATATATTTCAGTATATTCACTAATGCAATTGCTTTCACACTGCTGTTTGCGTCAATCAAATATATGCTTAAACGTGAAATTATTGAAATAGACTGTTACGGCGACAGAGCCCGTGTTGCAGAATACAAAAGTACTTTTTTTGAAGAATAATCACAAAGGCGAAATTTTATAGTTTCGCCTTTTTTATCGTATAAACGCAGATTTCATAAACCATGCATATAATACAAAACATTGCAGATAATATAAAAGGCACATCATTAAAATAATAATCGGAGGTATGGTATTATGTATGGCATTACACCATTCGGAAGAAATCCGTTTAATCTTTTCAATGTTTTTAACGAACTTGACAAAGACTTTTTCAGCGACAGTATGCAGGTTAATTCCTGCCGTACCGACATCAGAGACAAAGGCGACAGATATATTATGGAATCCGAACTCGCAGGTTTTGAAAAAGAAGATATAAGTATTGATATAAAAGACTCCTATCTTGTTATATCGGCTGAAAGAAAAAATCAGCCTGAAGAAAAAAATGACAGTGACAAATATATCCGACGTGAACGTTCCTACAGTTCTTACAAAAGAAGCTTTGATATTTCGGACGTAAACACCGAAGAAATCAATGCGGAATATAAAAATGGTATTCTTACAATCGAACTTCCCAAAAAGAAACAAGAAGAACCGGTTTCCAAAAGACTTGAAATAAAATAACAATAAAAGGAACTGTTTTATTACAGTTCCTTTTTTTCAGTATGAGATTTTTTTCTGATATTCAGAAGTACTGTTATTATACCTGCGGAAAGAATCAGAGTAGTGAATATACTGCCCTCTATTCCGAATTTTCCTCCGCTGAGCCAACCATGTTCCGTAACGGCGGACGTTCGGAAAACAGATTCTGTATTGCCCGTACCGCTTACACTGATACCGTAGAAATTTCCCTGCATGAAGTTCCATATTGAATGTATACCGCATACTCCCCATATATCGTCAAAACAAATCATATATACACCTGCAAAAATTCCGAACAATATTAAATTTATACATGAAAGTACGTTGAAACCGGGGTTTGCGGTATGGGCAAGGGCAAAGGCAACCGAACTTATCCCGACGGCAAGAAAAGGTGAATGATGTCCGCCGATTGTAGTCATAAGGTATCCACGGAAAATAAATTCCTCACTCATGCCCTGTACAAAAAATCCAAGCAGATACAATAATATTATACCTACATTAATATTACTGCAAAGGGAAATATTATTGACACCTGTAACAACACTTAAAATCGTTATTGCGGTCATCATGGCAATTCCTACAGCAAGCCCGATAAGATAATGAGGAACAATCTTATTTTTCCGCACTCCCATTGAACTTACAGGACGTACTTCTATATTACGACAGTATATAATACTTGTAACCGTTCCGAAAACCGTCGACAACAAAGATGGTATCATTACTTTGGGAGATGCGGAAATTAAAGTAGCAACAGCCATTGATTTTTTAAGGGTGATTTTTACACTTCCGTCAAGCATACCCTGCGACTTCATTTCCTCCATCATAGGAGTAACGGAAACAAACGAAGGTATAACAGCCTCAAGTACATATATAATGAAAAATACAACGACAAATGACAAAAGCTGTATAAGCAGTGACGGTGAAGCAAGGGAATGTGAAGATTCTTCAAATATTTCAGATTTTCTTTTCATCAAAAAGCACCTCTGTTTACAGTATAAAATAATTTTACTGTAAAAAGGTGCTTTTGTCAATAGCTGTTTTGTATTATTTTATCAGGCAACAGACATAATATTCAGAAACATCGTTATCCCCACCATTGAAATAAGAGAAAGTGAAAGAGTAATAAGAGTAATTATAATAATATTCATCGGTTTTACTCCGCCTACCGCTGTAACAATATTTAGATTAACACTTTCATTTCTGTTGTGCATTTTTATACGTTTCAGATTTTTCATCGCAAACCTGAAATAAATCCAGTTGGCAAAAAGACACAGCAAAAGTCTGATAAACCATGAACCCCAGCCACATATTGATTCAAGCGATTCAATAAATCCCTGATTTTCATATATGAAATTAAGCATATTCTCTGTGAATACTCCGCTTTCAGCCATAATCATGACAGAAGCAGGAAGATTCAGAAGTACACTGATAAAAGTGTAAATTATTGCCCATAACCACATTTTTCTGTTTGCAAAATAAAATGACGGAAATATAAAACATGAGAAATTAAACGAAATCTTTGAACCTATATCTTTCATTCTCTTGAAAACAGGTATATAATAAAAAGTGTTTGTACCTACAAACATTGAAACTTCCCTGAGAGTAGCACCGCCCATGTCCTCGTCGGGATTAAATCCCACACTATGATTTAAATGTATATCTTCATTTTCAGGTATTCCGTTTTCATGACTTTCATTACTCTCCAGTCCTGCACCGCATACTATACATTTTTCTGCGTCAACCGGATTATTCGGAAATTTACAGACAGGACATTCTTTCTTTTCTTCCGTTTCCGTCTTTTCTTCAACTACAGCACGTTTCCACTTTTCACCTGTTCCGTGCAATGCAATATTTGCACATCTGTTTTCTTTTTTATAACATTCTCTGTGATGCGGCGAACCACATTCGGGACAAACGACAACATCATCTCCGTCTGCAAAAATTTTCCCACAGCACACACATTTTTCTCCGATAAAATTCATAAATCATACCTCCATTCTTCCTTGCCGTATGTTCAAACTATATTATAACACGTAATGTAATATAAAATCAAGTACTTTCAGAATTTTAATCCGATTCGGCAATAAAATATAATTTGTTTGACTTTAACGGAAAAATATAGT
>DETU01000050.1:13912-38548 GCA_002362175.1 Ruminococcus sp. UBA3280 | reverse complement strand
AATAAGCTATTTGTCCGCTGTAGCTGCTTATATTTCAGATTTCGGTGAAAAAGGCTTGCAGTTTTTTGTGAAATGTGATAAAATATTATATATAATTTATCATACTACTTAATATTTAAAAAGGAGAATTTTATGGCTAAAATTAAGGCTGCTGTTATTTTCGGAGGCATTTCACGTGAACACGAGCTTTCTCTTGCCTCTGCCACTGATGTCATAGCTAATATTCCCAAAGACAAATATGAAGTGATTTGCATCGGTATAACACGTAAAGGACGCTGGCTTTACTATCCCGGTGATGTTGCTGATATTGCTTCGGGCAAATGGGAATCTAATCCCGACTGTACTTCTGCCGTTATCTCTCCCGACCCTCTGCACAGAGGAATCATCATTCTTGAAAACGGTGAAGCGTCTATCAGAAAAATTGACGTTATTTTTCCTGTACTTCACGGAAAGTCAGGTGCGGACGGCACTATTCAGGGACTTCTTGACCTTTCGGGGATTCCGTATGTTGGCTGTGGACTTCTTGCCGCTGCTTCATGTATGGACAAATCACACACACATATGGTTATGGACGATTTCGGTATAAAAACGGCTGAATGGCGTTTAATCACACAAAGAGAGTTAAGTGAGATTGATAAATGCTGTGAAAAAATTGCTGACGAACTCGGTTTTCCTCTCATTGTAAAACCTGCCAACAGCGGAAGTGACGCAGGAACAAGTTTCGCAGACAATCAGGAATCTCTTGTTTCCGCCGTAAAGATTGCATTTTCAAACGATAATAAAGTTGTTGTCGAAAAGTTCATTAAGGGACGCAAACTTGAAGCTGCTGTTTTCGGATATGATTCACCATTTTCCTCGTGCATAGGTGAAATAACGAAAAATATTCGTACCTATGACCCTAATGATTTCAGTGCGACTTCAGGTGACGACCTCACTGTACCCGCCGACCTGCCGACCGAAGTTCAGAATAAAATCCGTGAAACTGCTGTACAGGCGTTCAAAGCACTCAACTGTAAGGGAATGGCAAGAATTGATTTCTTCCTTACAGATGACGGTCAGCTTCTTCTCAATAAAATCGGCGTTGCTCCGGGTCTGCGTAAAAACAGCATCTATCCTAAACTTATGGAGCATCTCGGTATGTCTCTCCACTATCTTTTGGACAAAATGCTTGAACAGGCTATAGAAAACGCAGAACGCAACTATTAAAAGAGGTGTGGACTTGAAAAAAAATACATTGATTTCAATTACAAGTATTCAATGGCAGGATGACGAAAAGAGTGAAACAGAACTCCTCACCCGTGCTGAAATAAACTTCAATAAAAACAGCGGTACAATTATTTATGAAGATACCGAAGCAACAGGTTTTGAGGGTTCTGTGACGACTATTAAAGTAAAAGGAAACAAAGAAGCTTCCGTAATCAGAACAGGAAGTGCAAACTCTTTCATGTCACTCGAAGTCGGCAACAGACATTACTGCCAATATGGTACGCCGTTCGGAAGTATGCAGATAGGCATCTACACTCACGCTATCGAAAATACCCTTAACGAAAACGGCAGGCTTTATTTAAAGTATACTCTTGATATGAACGCTTCTCATCTTTCAGACAATGAACTGATTATAAACGTTCAGAATACAGATAATCAGAAAGGATAAATATTTTATGGATTTTATAAACAAAGCTTCTTCACAACTCCGTACTCTTATTATAGAGGCTCTCGGGACCGTTACAGCAGACGGCGATGTTCCTGCTGTTCCCGTTCCTGATTTCAATATTGAAATTCCGGCGGACAAGTCGCACGGTGACTTTGCGTCAAATATTGCAATGGTATGTGCAAAGGCTTTCAGAATGCCACCACGCAAAATCGCTGAACTTATATGCGATAAAATCAGTCTTTCAGGTTCACTCTTTGAACGCTGTGAAGTTGCGGGAGCAGGTTTCATCAATTTCTTCCTGTCAAGAAAATGGTTCTCGGACGTTGTTTCAAACGTACTTGCTGAAAAAGACGACTACGGAAAAACAGATTTTGGTAAGGGAAAGAAAATTCTTGTTGAATTTGTTTCGGCAAACCCCACAGGTCCAATGCATATAGGCAACGCAAGAGGCGGTGCTATCGGTGACTGTCTCACAAGCGTTTTACAGTGGGCAGGCTATCACGCAGAACGTGAATTTTATGTAAACGACGCAGGAAATCAGATTGAAAAATTCGGCAAGTCACTTTCACTCAGATATATGCAGTTGTGTTCCGAAAAAGGTCAGCAGGCTGTTTATGACTGTCACAGCGATACAGAAAAACTCTGTGCCGATATATATTCAAGAAGCGGTGAAGGTCAGGATTTTGAAATGCCTGATGACGTTTATCTTGGTACTGATATAATCGAACACGCCGCAAACTACTATAAACAACACCTTTTTGAACTGGAAAACATCTTCGAAACAGAACGCAGAAAAGCTCTTGTTGATTATGCACTTCCGCTGAATATAGCAGGTCTTGAACGTGACCTCAAAAAGTACCGCATTGTATATGACAACTGGTTCAGGGAAAGCAAACTCCATGAATCAGGAGAAACTATGAAAATTGTGGATAAACTCCGTGAAACAGGTCATACTTATGAACAGGAGGGGGCTTTATGGTTCAAGGCTACCGACTTCGGCGTAGATAAGGACTTTGTGCTTGTACGTGCAAACGGTATTCCTACTTATGTAGTCCCCGATATTGCATACCACTATGACAAGCTTGTAACAAGAAATTTTGACAAGGCTGTAAATATTCTTGGTGCAGACCATCACGGTTATGTCCCCCGTCTCAAATCCGCCCTTACCGCTCTCGGCGTTGACGCAGACAAGCTTGATGTTGTTCTTATGCAGATGGTACGTCTTGTTCGCAACGGTGAAGTCGTAAAGCTTTCAAAGAGAAGCGGAAAGGCTATCACTCTTGTTACTCTCCTTGACGAAATTCCGATTGATGCGGCAAGATTTTATTTCAATCTCCGTGAAGCAAATTCACAGTTTGAATTTGACCTTGACCTTGCCGTTGAAAAATCTTCACAGAATCCCGTCTACTATGTTCAGTACGCACA
The DNA here is from genome assembly GCA_002362175.1 of Ruminococcus sp. UBA3280. Classification (GTDB taxonomy): domain Bacteria; phylum Bacillota; class Clostridia; order Oscillospirales; family Ruminococcaceae; genus Ruminococcus. Next base: position 35,469 of record DETU01000050.1, on the reverse strand, counting down.
CGCAAGAATATGCAGTCTTATTGCTAACCTTGAATCAGAGGGAATTACAGTTCCCGAAAGTGCAAATCTTGACGTTCTTGATAATCCGCAAGAAATTGAACTTATCCGTCATATTGCATCATTACCGAAGGAAATAAATCTTTCCGCAAAGTCTTATGACCCTGCAAAAATCACAAAGTATGCAATTGACCTTGCAACTCTTTTCCACCGTTTCTATGATGCGTGCAGTGTAAAGAACGCTGAAACACCCGAAATTATGAATGCAAGAATCCTGCTTTGTATTGCTGTAAGACAGGTTCTCAGAAATGTCCTTTCAATACTCAACATTGAAAGACCAGAAAAAATGTAATTCCGTAAAAATTACATTTTGTATCAAATTAAATTACGTTTTGGTTACAAAATAAGCTTGATGTTTGTAATTTTTATCACAATACTAACACGGAAATTTGTAACATACGTGAAATTGTGGAAAAAAATTAACACTTTATTAACAAATAGGATTATGAAATATGTTACAATTTGTAATATATCAGAAAGCTTTTATTATTTTTCTTTCTGAAACAAGTCCTTGAAATCAACTATACTTATTATAAAAAGAAAGGATTCCCGTTATGTCCAACAGATTATTTCAGGGTCTGGTTCATCAGATGCGTGATACTATCGACTCTACAATCGGCGTTGTCGATGAAACCGCCACAATTATTGCTTGCAGTGACCTTACAAGAGTAGGCACTGCAAATGAATTTGTTTCGCTTGATTTGAGCGATTCACACGATATTTTCATAAGAGACGGCTTTACATACAAGCCGTTTGGTTCAAGAGTAAAACCCGATTATGCTGTATTCGTTGAAGGGGTTGACGATGCTGCCGCAAAATACGCCAGTATTCTCGCTATAACTCTTTCAAACATAAAGCAGTACTATGATGAAAAATACGACAGAAACAACTTCATCAAGAATGTTATTCTTGACAACGTTCTTCCGGGCGATATTGTCATCAAAGCAAGGGAACTCCACTTCAATGCGGAAATCAGCCGTGCGGTTTTCTTAATCAGAATCATATCCGCAAACGACATTTCTGCATATGACGTAATTCAGAACCTTTTCCCCGACAAAAACAAGGATTTCGTTTTCAATATCACTGAAAGCGATATAGTTCTTGTAAAGGAACTTAAAAGCACAGTTGACTCAAAAGACCTCGAAAAACTCGCACGTTCCATTGCCGATACACTCAGCAGTGAATTTTATACAAGAGTAAACGTTGGCATCGGTACTTCTGTTGTGGGAGTTAAAGACCTTGCCCGTTCGTTCAAAGAAGCACAGATGGCTCTCGAAGTAGGAAAGGTTTTCGATACGGATAAAGTTATTGTAAGTTACGACAATCTCGGTATCGCACGACTTATCTACCACCTCCCCACCGTTCTCTGCGAAACTTTCCTGCATGAAGTTTTCAAAGTGGGAAGCATTGAGTCACTCGACCATGAAACACTTTTCACAATTCAGAAATTCTTTGAAAACAATCTCAACGTTTCTGAAACTTCAAGAAAACTCTTTGTACACAGAAATACGCTCGTGTACAGACTTGAAAAAATCAAAAAACTTACAGGTCTTGACCTGCGTGAATTTGACCATGCAATAATTTTCAAAATTGCCCTCATGGTCAAGAAATATCTTTCAGCCAACCCTGTAAAATTCTGACGATTAAAAACGGCGGACAGCAAAATGTCCGCCGCTGAAAAATTAAGGTAGGTGTAACTTTTTGGTAGAACTTAAAAACGTATCTGTAACTTATTCAAGCGGTGTTGATGCTCTTAACAATGTCAGCCTTAAAATAAACGACGGTGACTTTGCTTTTGTTGTAGGTTCTTCAGGTGCGGGAAAAAGTACCATGATTAAACTGCTCCTGAAAGAAATTGACGCTACAAGCGGTACTGTTACCGTTAACGGCTATAACCTTAACAAACTCAAAAAAAATAAAATTCCTGAATTCAGACGTACACTCGGATTTGTATTTCAGGATTTCCGTCTTATACCGTCAATGACCGTTTATGAAAATATTGCTTTCGTACTGCGTGTTATTGACGCACCCCCTAAATTTATCCGCAAACGTGTACCATATGTTATCGGTCTTGTCGGACTTCAGGATAAAGTTGATTCATATCCTGACGAACTTTCAGGCGGTGAAATGCAGCGTGTAGCCATTGCGAGGGCATTGGTAAACGACCCTCAGCTTATCATTGCAGACGAACCTACCGGTAATATAGACCCTGAACTTTCTTACGAAATCGTTGAACTCCTAAAAGGTATCAACGACCAGGGAACTACTATTCTTATGGTAACTCACGAACACGACCTCGTCCGTCATTTCGGCGGACGTATCATAAATATCACCGACGGCGAAATTGTCTTTGATGAAGTGGTTGCAGGAAGTACCGACGAATTAAGCGATTATGAGCCGACTATTCTTCCTGTTCCCGAAAACTTCACGTTTGACGACGGTCTGGACGCAGAAGAACTCCTAAGCAAATCGGAATTTCCTGACATTGATTTGAGTGATGAAGATGAAAAAGACTTCAATGACTCTGAAGAAATTACGGACGAAGAAGAAGTTGTTTCCGAAATACCGGAAGAAATTCCCGAAACCGTGATTGAAGAAGATATAACCGCCGATGATATTATAGCAGCAATCAAAGAAAATCCTCCTTCTGAAGAAAATCCTGAAAATACCGTCACAAAGGCAGACGCTGACGAAATTATTGCGGCTATTATGGAGGAACAGTCTCAGGGAGGTACGCCATGAAATTAAGCGGTTTTAAATATCTTGCCGACCAGGGCGTTGAGAATATCTGGAAAAATAAAATGATGGCATTTGCCACTTTCTGTGTCCTGCTTATATCACTTATTCTTGTGGGAGCAGCCGGACTTTTCTATATAAACATAAATTCAATGATTTTAGGTCTGAGCGACCAGAATGAAATTGCAGTTTATCTTAATATAGGCACTCCCGAAGAAAGAGTTTCACAGGTAGAAGCGGAACTTGCCACCCTCGACAATGTAAACAATGTTGAGTATATTTCAAAACAACAGGCTCTTGAACGTATGCAGAGTCAGATAAACAGCAGAGGACGTGCAATCTTTAACTATATCGAGGGATATGACTTCATGCCCGACGGTTTCAGCGTTACGGTAAAAAACAATGACCTGATAGCCGATACCACCGAAGCAATAGCCATGATGGCTGATATTCAGGAAGTACAGTCCTCAACACAAGTTGCGGAATTTCTGAGGGAACTAAGAAAAATGGCTACACTTATAGCAAGTGCTGTTATTATTGCTCTTGCAATAGTTTCAATGATTATGATTTCAAACACGGCAAAGGCAAGCGTTTATGCACGCCGTGAAGAAATTCAGATTATGAAGTATGTAGGAGCAACCAATATATTTATCCGTATGCCGTTCTTTGTTGAGGGAATGGTTACGGGACTTTTCTCCGGAACAGGTGCTTTTTTCATAACATGGGCAATATACCGCTCCGTTTACAGAATACTTACCTCCCAGCCTGCACTTATGAGTGCGTTCAATATCGGAAGTATTATTCCATTCGGACAAATCAGAATATATGTACTTATCTCATATATTGTCGTCGGTTCACTTGTCGGTGCATTGGGAAGTGTTATAAGTACAAGACGGCATCTTGACGTTTAACTGAAAGGAGTAAGGCACACAGCCGAATATTATGAAAAAAACATATTTATTAAAGAAACTTTCCTGCTTTTTAATGTGTTCGGCTGTTTCTGCGGGTATTGTAACATCATTCCCCTTTCAGTCAGAAAGCAGGAAACTTTCCGCAAAGACAATTCCTGAAATTCAGGAGGAAAGAAAAGAAAATGAAGCACGGATAGCCGAGTATGAAAGACAGATGTCGGAACTCGGTGACAATATGTCAAATGAAAAGGCTTTTCAGGAAGCTCTTGCCGGACAGATTTCACTGATTCAGGAAAACATCTCTCTTCTTAATCAGGAACTTGACAGACTTAGCAATGACATAATCCGTGCGGACGAAAATATTGAATTTCTGAACTACAGCATTATAGAAAGACAAAAACAAATTGACGAAAGCATAGAACTTTTCAAAAAACGCCTCTGCACTATGTATATGACAGGAAGTAACGACAATCTTATTTCTGTACTTCTCGGCTCGTCAAGTTTTTATGACATGATGACAAGAGTGAAAGTCGTAAACAATATGGCAGAATACGACGAAAAACTTATAAATAATATTCTTGATGATATTGAAAGTCTTGAAAAAGACAGAAATGACCTCAAGGCAGAAAAGCAAAGTCTTGAATCCAAACTTTCCGAACAGGAAATAAAAAAGACAGAAAAAACTTCTGAAATTCAGTCCCTTAATGAAAAAATGAGTCAGTCACAGGCTGTTATCGAACAGATAAACGCACAGCAGGCAAAAATACAGCGTTCAAAGGAAGATGCTGAATCACTGCTGAATGAACTTGACAAACAGGAGCTTGAAATTCAGGAGGAAATACGTCGCAAAGCTGAAGAAGCTCAGAAAAGATATGAAGAAGAACAACGCCGTAAACAAGAAGAACTTCGTCGACAGCAGGAAGAAGAAAACAGGCGAAAACAGCAGGAACAGGAAAATATCTATAATCAATGGTTAGAGCAGAAAGTTCCTCAGCCTGAATCCATTCCCCCGCCGTCTGAACAGGATTTCATATGGCCTACTCCGAACTTCTACTATATTACAAGCCCTTACGGTGAAAGATGGGGAACTGAACACAGGGGAATAGATATAGGTGATGCCGGTATTCAGGGCGGTGCGGTATGTGCCGCAAGAGACGGTATTGTTATATCAGTAAATAATTCATGTGACCACGATTACGGAAAAGAGGACGACTGCGGTTGTGGCGGTGGTTTCGGAAATTACGTTATCATCTCCCATGACGGCACTTATTCAACCATATATGCACATATGTCATATGTGTCTGTTTCAGCAGGCGATTATGTTGAACAGGGTCAGGTTATAGGAGCAGTCGGCTCTACAGGCTGGTCAACAGGTCCGCATCTGCATTTTGAAGTACGTGTAGACGGATATGCTGAAAATCCGCTTGATTACGTCAGTCCGTAAAATCAGTTTTTTATGAAAGGAGGCAGCAGTTTCGACTGCCGCTTAAAATGAAAAAGTTAATCATAGTTAAAAAAATTCTTACCTTTATGACCTGTTCTGCTCTTGCAGCAGGAATTGTCACAGGCTATCCGACATCAGAAGATAACCACAATGACGTTTCAGCTAAAACAATCGCTGAAATTCAGGAGGAAAGAAAAGCAAATGAAGCCAAAATTGCCGAATACGAATCACAGATAAATTCACTTGAGGGTGACAAGAACAGTGAAAAAGCTTATCAGGAAACTCTCTCGGAACAGATTTATCTGATTCAGCAAAACATCTATCTGCTTAATAACGAACTTGATAAACTCAATGAAGATATAGCAAAAACAGAGTCAAATATAAATCACCTCGATTCAGACATAGGTATCCAGCAGGAACTTATAAACAGCAACATCGAACTCTTTAAACAGCGTTTATGCACAATGTACGTTTCAGGAAATGAAAATCTTGCTTCCGTTGTTCTCGGCTCGGCAAGTTTTTATGACATAATGTCAAGAGTTGAAATGGTAAACAGAATTGCTTCCTATGATGAGGAACTTATAAACAAACTTCTTGACGAGATTGACACACTTGAAAAATCAAAGAAAGACCTTGAAACAGAAAAACTTTCCCTTGAAGCAAAACTCGGTGAACAGGAAACCAAAGTCAGCGAAAAGGCTGAAGAAATTCTCCAGCTTAACGAAAAAATGGAACATACACAGGAAATAATTGACAGAATACAGCTTGAACAACAACGTCTTGACCGTTCAAAAGAAGAAACACAGCAGTATCTTGCTTCACTTGACGCAGAAGAAATAATTATTCAGGAAGAAATCAGAAAGCACGCAGAAGAAGCTCAAAGACGTTATGAAGAAGAACAGAGACGTATTGCAGCTGAACAGGAAGCTGCACGTTTAGAGGCTGAAAGACAGGAAGCCGAAAGAAAAGCGGCTGCTGAAGAAGCTTCAAGACAAGCGGCATCAATAGAAACTGCTTCAAGAGAAGAAGCCTCCAGACAGGAAGCATCGAGAGAAGAGGCTTCACGTGAAGAGGCATCAAGAGAAGTTGAAAGACAGCAGGAAGCTTCACGAGAAATTGAGAGACAAGAAGCTTCAAGAAAAGCCGAGAGACAGGAAGCTTCACGAGAAGCCGAGAGACAGGAAGCTTCAAGAGAGGCTGAAAGACAAGAAGCTTCACGAGAAGCCGAGAGACAGGAAGCTTCAAGAGAAGTCGAAAGACAAGAAGCTTCACGAGAAGCCGAGAGACAGGAAGCTTCAAGGCAGGCTGAAATTGCCGCACAACAAACAACAACAACTACTACTGTTGTTACCACAACTACTGTAACTACTACTGTAGCTGTTCCTGTAACAACAACCACAACAGCTACAACTACTGTCTTCAATACTGATACACCCGATACCGTTCAGACAACTTCTTCAACAACTTCAACTACAGTTTCAACAACCAATACTACAAGTACTCAGACAAGTGCAACTACAACTTCTACTACTGCAACCACAACTACTACTGTTGCAAAACCGTCCTCATCAGGATTCACATGGCCTACTCCGGGATTTTATTACATATCAAGCCCGTTTGCTCAGCGTTGGGGAACTCAGCACAAGGGCATTGACATAGGCGACGCAGGTATAATGGGGGGTTCTATATGTGCTTCAAAAGCAGGTACAGTTACATATGTAAGCAACTCATGTACTCATAACTATGCAAAGACTTCAAGCTGTGGCTGTGGCGGAGGTTACGGAAACTATGTAATAATACAGCATGATGGTACTTACTCCACCCTCTACGGACATATGACATCTGTTTCTGTTTCAGTCGGTGACTATGTTCAGCAGGGCGACGTTATAGGCACAGTCGGTTCTACAGGCTGGTCTACAGGTGCTCATCTTCACTTTGAAGTACGTGTAAACGGTATACAGAAGAATCCGCTTGACTATGTAACCCGATAAAAAACAAATGGGCAGTATAAAAACTGCCCGTTTCTTTATACAGAAAGCGATGATAGAAAATGAACAAAAAAATCAGTCTTGGTTTAATGATAAGTCTGATTGCGATTGCTTCGGCAACAACTTTTATTCTGACATACTTTTTCTCACTGCAAAGTTTCAGTAAAAAAACCGAAAAATATGATGCACTGCAAGCCATTGATTCATATGTAAGGGAAAATTTTTACGGTGATATAGACGAAAACGACATTAATGACGGTATCCTTAAAGGCTATATTTCGGGACTTAATGACAGATATTCAAGATACCTCACCGCAGACGAATTTGCTGACGAAAAGAGTGAAAATGCAGGTGAAATGACGGGGCTTGGTTTTACCCTTGAAGAAGATGAAAACGGATATATCAGAATTGCAGAAATTATGCCTGATTCTCCCGTCAGCGAAACTGACATTAAACCTGACGATTTTATAGTTGCGGTTAACGGTGTTGACGTTCTTGAAATGGGATTTGATAAATCAATAGAATCAATGTCGGGAACTGACGGAGAAGAAATAACCATTACTGTACGTCATGACGGAGCTGACAGGGATTACACACTTACACGCCGTCATATTGATATAGTTACGGTAACAGGTGAAATGCTTGATAATAATGCAGGATATATAAAAATAAGCGGTTTCAAACAGAATACTTCACAGCAGTTCAATGACATTTTTGAAAAGCTTAAAAATGATGGTGCAAAGGGATTTATATTTGATGTCCGTGAAAACGGCGGTGGACTTCTCACTTCACTTGAAAAATGTCTTGACCCACTTCTTCCTGAAGGAATTATAGCAACTGCGGAATACAGTGACGGACACACCGAAACTATAGTAAATTCCGATAAGTCCGAAACAAATCTGCCCATGGTTGTTCTGATAAACGGTCATACAGCAAGTGCAGCTGAACTGTTCGCAGCGTCTCTCAAAGATTTCGACAAGGCTGAACTGGTAGGCAGTCAAACTTACGGCAAGGGCGTTATGCAGACAACTACAGAACTTTCAAACGGCGGTGCTGTCGTGCTTACAATTGCCGAATATAAAACTTCCGTTTCAGAATGTTACGACGGTGTGGGACTTACTCCTGATTATACCGTTGAAAACGAAAATGATGATACAGACGAACAGTACAACAAGGCTGTTGAAATTATAAACGATAGAATAAGTTAAGGGTGCAGAATATGCACCCTTTTACTTTTTTACATCGTTTTGCAGACACTCGCACAGAAAATCTCACCTGCTCCGCTTTCTTTCAGCACAAGGGCAATTTCAGAAAATGTACTGCCTGTGGTGCATACGTCGTCAATAAGTAAAATATTCTTGCCCTTTACCTTTTCGGGACTACAGACTTTAAACGCATTTTTCAGATTTGACATTCTTCCGTTAATATCCAGTTTTTTCTGTTCTTCAGTTTCACGGACTTTCCTTACTGCACAACAAACAGGAATCCCCAGCTTTGCCCTTACTGTTTCCGCTATAAGTTCGGTCTGATTATATCCACGTTTACGCATTGATTTCACTGAAACGGGAACAGGTACAATCATATCTGTTTTATGTAATATATCATTGTTCTGAATGGTTTCCGCAAGATACGAGCCAAACGCATGGGCAGAATTTCCGCATATTCCGTCTTTGATAAGAAAAACGGCGGGCTTTATACTATCGTCGTACTCAAAACAGGCACAGAATTTATCAACTCCGCTTATTTCAAAACTACCGTTATATATTTTCAGACTGTCCGTACATTCAGAACAAAAACGGTCGTCTGCATTTATAATCTCCTGACAAACGGGACAGCGGTTAGGAAAAAACAGATGCAGAATTTTCCGTTTTAAGAAGTAGTCCATATCAGAAATACATATAAAGCTGACACTTTATCATGCCGTTATAGAGTTTACGACGTTTATTGGCGTTTTTAGCGAAAAACTTTTCAAATTCCTCATGAGGTGAAATAATATAATCAGACTGTCCGCTTCCCTTTCCGAAAACTCTGCCCATCTGTTTATAAATATTTTCTGCTTCACGGATTTCAAGAAGTCTCTCACCATACGGCGGATTACATATTACAATGGAATTATCGGGCTGACGGAACTTTGAAATATCAGCCTGTTCAATTTTCAGACGTGATTTTATTCCTGCTTTGTGTGCATTATCAAGAGTAAGGGCAACCGCAGAATCGTCAATATCGAAACCTATTCCCTGAAACTGTGCCGAACGGTCAACATTGTCAATAGCACGGCTTCTTTCCTCCTGCCATACCTTAGTGTCTATACTGTTCCATTTTTCCGCTGAAAAACGTCTGTTTATACCGGGGGCAATTTTCAGTGCTTTCAGTCCTGCTTCAATAAGAAGCGTACCGCTTCCGCAGAAAGGGTCACAGACTATCGAATCAGGTCGTACGCGGGCAAGGTCAATAATACCTGCTGCGAGGGTCTCTTTTATAGGAGCGGCATTTGAATTTCTTCTGTAGCCTCTCTTGTGAAGTCCGACACCGCTTGTATCGAGATAGATTGTAACAACATCTTTTAAAATGCTGAACTTAATCTGTACCGACGCTCCAGTTTCTTCAAACCAGCTTATTCCGTACTTTGATTTAAGACGTTCAACGGCAGCTTTTTTAATAATTGACTGACAGTCGGGAACACTGTGAAGTGTGGAATTGAGTGAATATCCCTTAACGGGAAAAGCGTCCTGCGGATTAATGTAGCGTTCGAGTTCAATAGCTTTCACACCCTGAAAAAGTTCCTCAAAAGTGGTTGCCCTGAACTCTATAAGCTCAATAAGAACACGTTCGGCAGTTGAAAGACAGATATTCGCACGGGCAAGTATATTTTCGTCACCTGTAAAACTTACTTTACCGTCACTTACTTTAAGGTCAGTACCGCCGATTTTGGTTATTTCGTATTTCAGAACGCTTTCCAGTCCGAAATGACATGGACAACAAAGTCTTATTGAATTATTCATATTTTTCTCCTTACAAATATACCGGTTAATCTGAGTTAACCGGTATAATTTTTTATAAATCAGTGATTTTTAATATCACTTTACCATGTACTGTCACCAGTACCCCAATTTCCTCCGCTTGTATCGTAACCGCCTGTAGAGTCACCACCGCTGTAATCGTTACCGCCACTATAGTCGTTACCGCCACTATAGTCGTTACCACCGCTGTAGTCATTACCGCCTGTATAGTCATTACCGCCTGTATAGTCGTTACCACCGCTATAATCGTTACCACCATAGTTATAGTCGTTACCACTGCTGTAATCATTACCGCCATAGTTATTATTATTGTTATAACTGTTGTCATAAGAATAATTATTATTATAATTATTATAACTGTTGCTTGTACTGTTGTTTGACGAACTGTTACTGCTTGATGATGAATTTTTGCTTGTATAGCCGTTTGAAAGCGAACCTGAATGTGAACCTGTGCAGACAGGTTTATTCGTTGACTTCCAATAACCTGTAACGCCCTTCGGACAATACTGTCCTGCAATCATTCCGCTGTACGAACACATAGGAGCTTCAACAACCGATTCAACAGGGTCAAAGTCCGCACCCGTATCCTCAAACATTGTATTTGCATATTCACCTATAATATTCTGCCATACCTGTGCAGATTTGAAGTTTGAAGGCAGACAGAGATTGATGTTGTTATATTTGTAACCTACTGTAATACCTGCTACAAAGTCCCTTGTAAGACCTACAAATGCTTCATCGTACCAGTTATCAGTTGTACCTGTCTTACCGACAACAACCTTATTGCTGAGTCTTGCGGCTGTACCCGTACCGTTTTCAACGACGTTCTTGAGAAGTCTGTTCATAACCCAAGCTGTCTCATCACTTACCGCCTGATGTGGATTACCGTTATTTTCGTAAATAACTTCCTGATTGCTGTCCTCAATTCTTGTAACGATATGTGCTTCATTATAAATACCCTTGTTTCCGTAAGGCAGATAAGCGTTTACAAGGTTTTCAAGAGTGATACCGTAAGTCAAAGCACCGAGAGCAAGTGGAGCAATAGCCTTGTCTCCTGTCTCGTCAAGTTCAAGACCGAGATTTTTGGTACAAAAGTCATATACAGCTTCGGGAGTAAGAGTCTGACAAAGCTGTGCCGGAACAGTATTAAATGACTGCTGTAAGAAATAGTAAACGCTGTGAGTACCATAAGAAAGAGTATTACCATAGTTTGTAGGCCACGGCTTGCCGTTTGAGTCCTTCATTATAGGCTCATCACGGAACGGTGAACCCCAGTGAATAATATCATTTTCAAGTGCAAGTGCATATGTTGAAATAGGCTTCATTGTAGAACCTACCTGACGGCGTTCCTGAACGGCATAGCTTGTTGAAAGAGATGTTGTCTTTTCGCCCCAGTCACCTGCAAGTGCTTTTACAGAACCGTCATAATTGAGTGCAACGAAAGCAACGTGCGGTAAATATTCCTCACTTTCACCGTCGCCGTCAATATCAGCCCATCTTCTTACGCTGTCAACATTGACGAGATTACCAAGGTCAAGGAATTTTTCTTCAACATACTTCTGCATATTGTCATCAACGGTTGAATAAATCTTGTAACCGCCCTTATTTATACGCTTGATAGCTTCCGCCTGGTCAATGTTGTATTCTTCCATAAGGAAATCCGCCACTTCATAGTACATTGCATCAACAACCCATGAATAAGCCGTCTGTTCCTGTTCAAGTTCCTCTGCCCTGTCCTCAGGGTGCAGACGGAGATATTCTTCAGAATCGGTATAAACAAGCTTTGTATTTAAATACTTCTGATATTCGTCGAATGTAATCGCACCGTTCTTGTAAAGCTGATACAAAACATACTGCTGACGTTCCTTGTTGTTTGCTTTACCGTCAACTATAAGATTGTCATCATAGTCATAAGTTTCAACAAAAGGACCATAATACTGCGGTGATTTTGGTATAGCCGCAAGCACAGCCGCTTCGGGAACGGTCAGCTCCTCGACGTTCTTCCCGAAATAACGGATAGACGCAAGTTGTATGCCGTTTATAGGACCGCCGAAACCGATATAATTGAGATATTCTTCAAGAATCTCGTCTTTTGTGTAAGTCTTTTCAAGCTGCATGGCACTGAAAATTTCACGTATTTTACGTTGAGGCGACTGTTCGTCGTCACCCGTCAGATTCTTGATAAGCTGTTGGGTAATAGTAGAACCACCCTGATTTGTGTCATAGAAATGCAAGAACATATTCAGAAATGCCGAAAGGGTACGTTTATAGTCAACACCCTCGTGAACATAGAAACGTTCGTCCTCCGTGTAGACAAAAGCATTTCTGACGTGCTGGGGAACTCTGTCAATAGATACGGGGATACGCTGAACGTCGGTTTTTACACGGTTAAGTATAACAATTTCCTCGTCTCCGTCCTCATCTTCCTGAATACCGTAAAAATAGGTATCACTTCCTGATTCAAGTTCCTGAAGGGTAATGCTGGTTGAGTCGTCCATAAAGTCAAGTACATATACAGTCAACGCAGTTGCAACAATCGTACCCGTAATAATCATTACAAGGAACAGCGAAAGCAGAGTTGTTGCAATTACAGCCACCAGTTTCTTTAGTATCCTGACCGGCAGACTCTGTTTTTTCTTACGGCGGTTATTTTTCTGTCCGCCCTGCTGAGCAGTATTATTTTTATTTTTCATTTTTTCAGATTCACCGTACAGTGACGGTAACAGCTCCTTTCCAGTATTTATATAAATATACATTTATTATACCACATTTTTTCTCAGTTGTTAAGGGTTTTCCGAAAAAAAACATCAATTTGTATAATTTAGCAAAAACCGCCAATAATATTCACAGTAAATTCAGCAAGGGAGTGATATTTATGAAAAAAATCATCAACCGAAAAGTATTTTTTACCATATTCACAGCGGTGACGGTTTCGGGATTTATAACCATATGTACACTTGCACAGACTGTCCGACATAATAAGATACAGACGAAATTTGCCGCAAACGTTCCCGAAATAGTTCAGCCTGAATGTATAGTCCGTGAATATAACGGGAAAATAGGGGTATTTCGTGGTACAGGCGACAAGCCTTACAAAGTCATTGATTATGATGTATCACTTCTTTCCGATTATGACCGTGAAGAACTGACAGACGGCATTGTAATGGAATCCGAAGAAGAACTGAGAAAATTTATAGAGGATATGTCAACATGAATTATTTCCTGTGCTTTTTCTTTTTGCGGACTGAATAGCCGAAATCACCGAGTTTGCGACCGAGAGCAAAGTATTCACCATGTGCATAGGCGGTAAGTCCGCACTGCTGTAAATTAAGTTTACCTTTACTGTCAATATATTTTTCGTCAACATCAACACCGACTATCTCCGCAAGAAACATTGTGTGACTTCCGAGAAGCTTTGTCTCTGTCACCTTACATTCCAATGATACGGGACATTCCTCAATAAGCGGAACACTGATTTTTTGCGACGGAACAGTATGAAAACCGCAAGTTTCCAGTTTATTAACATAACGTCCGCTTTTCACTCCACAGAAATCCGTCTGTTTTACCATTGCGGAAGTTGTAAGATTTATAACAAACTCCCCCGAATCCATGATAATATCGTGGGAAAATCTTTCAGGTCTCACGGAAATATAGGTCATGGGTGGTTTTGTACAACATATGCCTGTCCAGCCGATTGTTAAAACATTCGGCTTTTCCATTGTACCGCAGGTAACAAGTGCCGCAGGTACGGGAGCAAGCAAAGCACTTCCTTTCCAGAATTGTTTAGCCATTGTCTCACCTTTCATATCAATTTTATTTCTCTAATTATACCACCGCAAAAGACTTTTTTCAAGATTTTTCATCAATTTTTCATTATGGAAAAAATTTGCATGGTGTTATCGTTTTCGGCAGAAACCGACACAGCTTTATAGTATAATATTATAAAGGAGGAATGAAAATGAATATTGATATAAAATCCGCCAACGGACACGCCGTCGCTGTTCTCAGCGGTGAAATAGACCATCACAACGCAAAGGAAATCCGCTCACAGCTTGACAAATATATAATAACCGTCCAGCCGTCCGAGCTTACAATGGACTTCAGTAATATAACATTTATGGACAGTTCGGGAATAGGTCTGATAATGGGCAGAAGCAGACTTATGCGTGAATGCGGAGGGAATCTTGAAGTGCGTGACCCTCAGCCGTATATAAGACGTGTTCTCAGGCTTGCGGGAATGGAAAGAATAGTAAAAATCACCTGAATATCGGAGGAAAAACATGGAAATACTAAATGAAATAAAATTTATTATGCCGTCACTTTCCGTAAACGAAAGTACAGCAAGAGCCGTTGTGTCATCTTTTCTGACACAAGCAGACCCGACCGTTGAGGAACTTTCCGACATACGCACGGCAGTTTCGGAGGCTGTCACAAATGCGGTTGTTCACGGATACCGACGTAAAAAAGGAAACATAGAAATTACAGTCCGACTTCTCCCGAAAAGAGAAATATACATAAAAATAAGGGACAAGGGGTGCGGAATACCCGACGTAAAGAAAGCTATGGAACCCCTTTTTACAACCGCCCCTGAAGAAGAACGTTCAGGACTCGGTTTTTCTGTAATGGAGTCGTTTATGGACAAGCTTACGGTAAAAAGTCAGGTGAACAAGGGAACTACAGTAACTATGCGTAAGAGGCTTACAGCTCATGGATACTGATGTTAAAAAACCTGTTGCCGAAGAAAATCTCGGTCTTGTTCATTTGTGTGCGAATAAATTCAGAGGACGTGGAATTGACTATGAAGAACTCTATTCAGCAGGCTGTATCGGACTTCTGAAAGCCGTAAAAGCCTTTGATACGGAAAGGGGCGTGAAATTCTCAACATATGCCGTTCCTGTAATTCTCGGAGAAATAAAAAGACTTTTTCGTGACGGTGGTACTATAAAAGTAAGTCGCAGTTTAAAAGAACTTTCAATGCGTTTGCAGAAGATTTGCGAAGACTTCCGTCACCGTGAATGCAGAGAGCCGACTATAAGCGAACTTTCAGCAATTTCGGGTGAACCGGAAGAAAACGTTTCAGAGGCACTTTGTGTAAGTCAGCCGTTACTTTCTCTTACTGCATCAGACGATGACGAAGGTCAGATTGATATACCGTCCGAAGCCCCCGACGAAGCAATTGTAGACCTGCTCGCCCTCCGTCAGATTATGGCAAAACTTGAAACAAATGACCGCATACTGCTTGAACTGCGGTATTTCAGGAATTTCACGCAGTCAAAAACCGCAAAGGCTCTGAACATGACACAGGTTCAGGTTTCAAGACGTGAAAAAAAGCTCCTCACACAAATGCGTAAGGAACTTCTTGAATAATTAAAATATCAAATATTCTATAACAGAATTTGACATCAGAAAGCCTTCAGGTGTCAATGAAACAGATTTACCGTCATAGTTTATATATCCCGACTTTATAAGTGCGGGAATTTTTTTTGTTATCATGTCTCTGTGATTCGGGACGCTGTCAATATCAAGTCCCTCTTTCAGCCTTAAACGGAGCATGGCGTATTCCTCAAAACCACACGGATTTTCGTCTGTTATATCAATTTTCTGAACGTCACTTTTAATAAAGTCACAAAGATTTCTGCCTACTGCAAAACGTTTTCCGTTGTTGCAGGAATGGGCGGACGGTCCTATTCCAATATAGTCGGAACATTTCCAGTAACGACAGTTATGACGGCTTTCAAAACCTTTTTTTGCAAAATTTGACACCTCATACTGTTCAAAGCCCTTGCTTTCAAGAATCCTGACCATTTCAAGATAAATCTCCGCTACGGTATCGTCATCGGGCAGACGTTCTTTTATTTCGTCACAGTCAAAAGGTGTTCCCTGCTCCGTTTTGAGAATATAAGCCGAAATATGCTTTATCGGCATATCGGTTACCCGTTCAAGAGTATACCGCAGACTTTCTGCCGACTGTTCAGGAAGTGCAATCATTACATCACAGGAAATATTTTCAAATCCTGCTTTATATGCTTCAGAAACTGCCGTTTCCGCCCGTTCAGACGTATGGATTCTGCCTAAAAATGAAAGTTCCCTGTCAATCATAGACTGAATACCTATTGAAAGCCTGTTTATACCTGTTTTACGCAGTTCTGAAAGTTTATTCAAGTCAACGGTATTGGGATTTGTTTCAATAGTGATTTCAGCGTCTGCGGACAGATTAAAACTATTGTTTATCTCATAAAGTATGCGTTTTATCTGCTTTTCAGACAACAGCGACGGCGTTCCCCCTCCGAAATAAACGGTATCTGTAATACGTTTTTTGTCGGAATAATACCGCAGATTACGGATTACAGCGTCAACATATTTTTCAGAAACGTCCTTTTCATATGACACGGAATAAAAATCACAGTATGAACATTTTTTCACACAAAAAGGCACATGAATATAAATTCCGAGCGTGTCCATTAATAGTTAAGTCTTATTGACTCCTCCATTTTAAAACAGAAAGCGTTGACAAGTCGTGGCACGAGAAACATTGACAGAATAATCCCTGCAACTACAAATACTTCATAGTTTACATCACCTACAGCAAAATTTTCAGGGTGAAGGTAAGTATAGACAACCCCTGCAATAGCTATAAGACTGTATATTGCATTGAAAACAGTAGCACCCTTTCCGTTTACACAGCGTGTACCGCAGTTTTTACACTCTCTGCCCTTTGAGTTCATCTGACCTGCTATAGCCTTTGTGAACGGATTAAAAGTCTTTTCTTTACAATGTGGACAAGTATATATACTCATAATTTTTTATCCTTTCTTTTCCGTAAGAGGTGTAAGTTCTTCCGCATATCCCGATTTTACGCAAAGTTTCCGCTTCTCTGCACGTACACGCTTTTTATCTGATTTCTTTGCTTTTTTCCGTGTAAAAAATTTTTCCGCATATGCTATACAGCAACCAAGCACCAACATCAATATCAAAATAATTGTCAATAAATCATAGGCATGAAAATAATATTTGGAAATTAAAATAACCAACAGAATCATTATAACATACATTGTCGGAGTTATGCTGTAAACCCAGTACCGCAGACGGCGTATAAACTTTCCTGCATTACGGATATTTGAAGTAACAACAACAAAAATATCCGTTATCAGCAGAATAGAGATACACACAAAAATACCATCATAAATTATATCATTAATCATATTGATATTTCCTCATGAATCAAGTTTCAGAACACTCATGAAAGCTTCCTGCGGAACTTCTACCGTTCCGAGCTGACGCATACGCTTTTTACCCTCTTTCTGCTTTTCAAGAAGTTTCTTCTTACGTGTTATATCACCACCGTAACACTTTGCAAGAACGTCCTTACGCATAGCTTTTACTGTTTCACGTGCAATGACTTTACCGCCGATTGCCGCCTGTATCGGAACTTCAAAAAGCTGTCTCGGAATATTTTCCTTGAGTTTTTCGGCAATTTTTCTTGCCCTGCCGTAAGCCTTGTCCGTATGGATTATAAATGAAAGTGCGTCCACTATATCGCCGTTAAGGAGAATATCAAGCTTGACAAGTTTGGACGGCACATACCCTAACATCTCATAATCAAAGGAAGCATAACCTCTTGTCCTTGATTTGAGAACATCAAAGAAGTCGTATACAATCTCATTAAGAGGGAGTTCATAGTGAAGATTAACACGTGTGTCGTCAAGATATTTCATATCTTTGAAAATGCCACGCCTGTCCTGACAGAGTTCCATAATATTTCCGACAAATTCCGACGGTGCAAGAATATCAGCCTTGACCATAGGTTCTTCTGCGGTCTGAATCAGTGCAGGGTCAGGAAAATTAGTCGGATTATCTATATACTGCACCTCACCGCTTGTCATTGTGACTTTATATATAACGGACGGTGCGGTTGTGATAAGGTCAAGATTATATTCACGTTCAAGACGTTCCTGAATTATTTCCATGTGCAGAAGTCCGAGAAATCCACATCTGAAACCGAATCCCAGTGCAACGGACGTTTCAGGTTCAAAGGAAAGCGACGCATCATTAAGCTGTAACTTTTCGAGTGCCTCACGCAAATCACCGTATTTTGCACCGTCTGCGGGATAGATACCAGAGAAAACCATAGGGTTTACTTTTCTGTAACCGGGAAGTGCCTCGTCACAAGGGTTATCATTATTTGTAACAGTATCGCCAACCTGTGTATCTCCTATACTCTTGATAGACGCAGCAATGTAGCCGACTTCTCCGGCTTCAAGAGAACCGTTGTTCACAAGGTTTGAAGCGTCCATGAATCCGGCTTCAACAACGTTGAACACAGCACCCGTTGCCATAAGACGAATATTATCGCCTACTTTAACACGTCCTTCTTTTATTCTTACATAGATAATTACGCCCTTATATGAATCATAATAGCTGTCAAAAATGAGTGCTTTCAGTGGTTTTTCGGTGTCGCCCTGCGGTGCGGGAATATCCGTCACGATTCTTTCAAGTACTTCTTCTATATTAGTACCCATTTTAGCGGAAATCTTCGGTGCGTCCATAGCAGGTATGCCGATTACGTTCTCAACCTCACTGCAAACTCTTTCAGGGTCGGCAGACGGCAGGTCAATTTTATTTACAACAGGAACTACTTCAAGGTCATGTTCAATTGCAAGATAGGTGTTTGCAAGAGTCTGTGCCTCTATTCCCTGCGATGCGTCAACAACAAGTATCGCACCCTCACAGGCGGCAAGCGAACGTGAAACCTCATAATTGAAGTCAACATGACCGGGAGTATCTATCAGATTGAAGATATAATCTTCACCGTCCTGTGCCGTATATTTCAGACGTACAGCACGTGCTTTTATGGTGATACCTCTTTCACGCTCAATATCCATATTGTCAAGAAGCTGGTCCTCCATATCACGAATAGCAACAGTTTCCGTTTTTTCAAGAATACGGTCTGCAAGAGTTGATTTTCCGTGGTCTATGTGAGCAATTATACAAAAGTTTCTTATTTTCTGATTAGCCAAAATTATTCCTCTTTTCTTAAATATTTATACTTCGATATATGTACTTAGATACTTTTCCTCAAACTCACCTACAGGCATAGGCTTTGCAAAGAAATATCCCTGAAAAATGTCACAGCCAAATTCCATAAGGAAATCAATCTGTTCCTTTGTTTCAACGCCCTCTGTGATTACTTCCATATCAAGAGACTTTGCAAGCGAGACAATCATTTTAAGAATTGTTTTACTACGTTCTTCCTTGTTTTCGGTATTTTTGAGGAATCCCATATCAATTTTAAGAACGTCTGCGGTAAGGTCTTTAAGTGTATTAAGTGAAGAGTATCCGCTTCCGAAATCGTCTATTTCAATTATGAAACCGAAGTCCCTGAGACGTTGTATAAGTTTAAGCTGAACGGTCGGATTATTCATGACAGCAGTTTCAGTAATTTCAAGATGCAGACTTTCGGGATTAATCTGATATTTATCAACAAGTGAAGTCATAACTTCATATACGTCAAGCAGATAGAAATCCTTCTGAGAGATATTGACGGAAAGATAATAATCTGTTCTTCCCTCTTTGTTCCACTTGTCAAGCTGAATACAGGCAAGTTCCCACATATAGCTGTCGAGACGGCTTATAAGCCCCGTCTGTTCAAATATTTCTATAAACTTACATGGCGGAATAATTCCGTCGGGGTGAATCCAGCGGACAAGAACTTCACCGCCGTTTATTCTGCCGTCTGCGGTAATCTGTGGCTGTACATATGCCCTGAACTGTCCCTTTTCTATAGCATTTTCAAATTCGCTTATAACTTTCTGTTCGCTTAGAAAATTGTCACGGAGATGACTGTCATAATATGCAACGATATTCTGATAACTGTCTTTTATAGTCTTGATAGCAAGGTTTGCACGGTCACACATTACCGAAATTCTCAGATTCGGGTCTGTCACTTCATAGACACCGACGTGTATATGAACTTTAAAAGAACTGTTTTCAGGAAGTGAATCTATTTTCCGTGTATGTTTAAGTATGGATTCTTCACTGAAAAGTTCCTTTGAAATACACGCTGCAAAACGGTCTGAAGAAAGTCTGCCGTATACACAGTTTTCGGGAGTTATATTTTCAATAAGAACAGCGATTTTTTTAAGAAGATTGTCCCCTGCCTCAACGCCGAAAATATCATTTACAAGCTTGAAATTCTTGACATCACTGCATATGATATAATAGGGAGTATCGGGATTTGAAAGAATCATATTCCTTGCCGTTTCATAGAAATATTCCTTATTATAGACACCTGTAAGCATATCATGCGTTGCACGGTATTTTTCGGCAGCCAATTTGTTTGTTTCTTCCGTATGGTCGTGTATAATGAAGAAAGAACCGAGATAATG
The DNA here is from genome assembly GCA_002362175.1 of Ruminococcus sp. UBA3280. GTDB lineage: Bacteria > Bacillota > Clostridia > Oscillospirales > Ruminococcaceae > Ruminococcus. Next base: position 14,928 of record DETU01000050.1, on the reverse strand, counting down.
GCGGTGGTTATCAAAAATACTCTTGTATTCAAGCGTATAATAGTGCATCTGTCCGTCCACACGCCTTACAGACTGCCACGACGCTTCGGTATTTCCCTCAGGAACGTTTTCTTCAAACATAATTTTCGCCTGTTTTTCGACAGCCTGCGGATTGTTATATGCATCACAGTAAATATTTGCATTTTTATTTGAATGAACGCATTTTCCATCAATATCAATGCAGATTATACCGTCTTTCATATTGGCGATTGTAAAGAAAAGAAGTTTTTCCATAAGTCCTCTCGGAATATAGAAAAGTGAAAAATAGAACAATACAAACGCAACAGGGGCATAAAACAGAAGTGAATAGTCAAATTTAAAATTAAAATTCAGAAATGCAACATGAACCGCCAGTATACCGCAGATAACAACCGTAGGACCTGCATATTTTATCTTATAGACCGTTGGTGAAGATGCTGCTTTTCTTATTAATGTAATAAGAGAAATCACAACAACAGTATAAACTACTATCAGATGATAAAGATACAGAAATTTTCTGTCTGTTACCTGATAAAATCCGTCTGAAAACCTGTCCTGAACCAATTCACAGTTACAGACAATCATAAAAAACGGATTTATCAGCATGAAAACACAATCCGCCAAAGAGGCAATACAAACTGTAAGCATTTCCTTTTTGTTTTTCGGCTCAATACACGTATACCGTCGGACATACAGGAGTAAGGATATAACCATAGCATCAATACAGCAGTTATACAGACCATAGACAATAAGTGCGGATTCCTTAGAAGGCATAATAACTGCGGTTGCATTCATGGCAACGGCACACGACGCAAAAAGAAGTAGTTTTCTTACAGGTTTTTCAAGAATATTCTTCTTTGATTTTATCATGCTGTAGAAAAAACAGACCAGCATGAATATTGCCGCTCCGTATAAAGTTGAAATATATACCCATTTCATACATATCACCCGATATATTTATTTTTTATAGTACATCATAATTTTACCATAATGCAGAT
>DETU01000050.1:1523-13637 GCA_002362175.1 Ruminococcus sp. UBA3280 | reverse complement strand
TTTTACCATAATGCAGATAAAATGTCAATCAAATTATAATAACTATTTAATAACGTAAAAACTGTGTATATTGTTCAAAAGTAAGCACAGAAAATTTACAATTAAAAATCCTTGGATTCTGTTGTCTTTATTGACAAAATTCAGAATTTGATGTAAAATAAAACTGTATAAAACCATACAACAGATTGGAGCATTGAAAATGTCAAAATCAATTCAGAAAAATATACGCAATGTAGTTATAATAGTAATATTACTTTTTGTTATACTAAGCTTTATTGTTTCTATTCTCTGCATGACGTTTCTTAGCCGTAAATATCAGGAAAATATGGCTGAAACCGTCATCAGTTTTGCCGACGCTGTAATTAATGCAGATGATGCCAAGGATTTTCTTACCACAAGAAACAAAAATGCCGTCTATGATTCCGTTCAGAAAAAACTCAATGATTTCCAACAGAAAAACAGCAGTTTTGTCAACCGTATTTCCCTTATAAATTTCAGCAATTCAGCAGGCAACTATATTTATGACACAAACGGTGAAGAACTCGGAAACCGTCTTGAATACGACCGATATATCGGTTCTGTCAAGACGGAACTGATTAACGGACGAAATTCGTGGACGGCAAGAAGAAAGAATATTCTTTGTGTTTTTCAGCCACTGAGAACCGTTGAAGATAAAAACGCAGGTTATATAATCGCAGAACTTAAAGAACCATTTACAGAAAAATATTACATATATACCATAATACTTTATATTTTTATTATGATTTCAGGAATAATTTTTGTTCTTATTCTCAATGTCTATATGAAAAAAAAGCTTTTCAAACCAATAAACAGCCTTATTGAAGTAACCAACGGCTTTACTGGTGAAAAAAATGAAATTTTACCGCAGAATAATTCCGATATATTTTCCGACAACCGTGATGACGAAATAGGACGGCTTGGAAAATCAATCAAAAAGATGTTTCTTGATATAAACAGCGGTGCGGAAAATCTTTCAAGAGCAATTTATGACGCAAATCATGACGGCATGACGCAGACTCTCAATAAACGCTGTTATCAGAATATGGAACAGATGTTTAAGAACTGTCCGTCAATATGCGTTATATACTTTGATGTCAATAATCTTAAACTCATGAATGATACACTCGGTCACGAAAAAGGCGACATGGTTATAAAAAAAGCTGCGGAATATATAAAAAGTTTTCTCGGACAGTCTGATTACTGTTTCCGTATGGGCGGAGATGAATTTCTTATGATAATGACTGAATGTACTTTCCGCTCAATTGATTCCCTTATTGAAAAACTTGAATCAGATGCCCCTTTTATACTCAACGGGGATTCAGATTCGATAAAATGTGCCCTTTCTTTCGGATATGCATATGCAAAAGGGGATTTTTCATATGAAGAACTGCTTGCTGAAGCGGAAGAAAAAATGTATTCCAAAAAGACTGAAATGAAAAAATTGCTCAATATGCCTGAACGCTGACGGAGGTAATTTATTTTGGAAAATAAAAAAACGAAAAAATATATTTCAATTGTATCTGATGTAAGTATAAAAATCAAAATTCTGTTTATTAATTTAATGGCAGTTATTTCGATAATGGTTGTAATATTTGCAATGATTAAAACTGTCAGTTCGGTTCAGCAGGAAAAACACAGTGAAATGCAGAAAACCATTGTCACGGCTTCCGAGCAACTTATGGAAATGACTGTTGAAAGTGGTGTTGCCATAGCCAAAAGTGTCTACACAAACGAAAATATATATGCTTTTCTAAACAAGGACTATTCCTCGTCCGCCGAATATTACGACGCTTTTTATAATTTTCAGAAAAACAGTCCGCTTTCCATAGCCGAAACCAATATAGTCAGAAAATATACAGTATATTCAGAAAATCCGACTATTCTCACAGGTGGATTTATAAGTTCGTTTGATTCGATAAAAAATCAGGATTGGTATCATGCGTATAAAAAAATAAATAAACCTATGATTCTTTATATATCAGACAATAACGTCTCACTTATAAGAAAACTCGATTTTCAGACCCTGAATACAGGGGAAAGCTGTCTGAAACTTGACCTTAACATCAGTCTGCTGACAGATTATTGTGACAATCTTGACTTTGAAGGTGAACTTTACATAATAAGCGGTGGTTCGCTGATTTACAGCAATAACGAAAATGTAACTATCGAACAGACAGGTATAAATCAGGACTTTGAATGTTATACGAAAAATTACTACACCGCCGATATTGAATATTATGCCCATGAAACAAGAAAAACCGTACAACAGTTTATCGGGGATAATCTATTATTTATTTTAATTTTGTTTGTGGTAATTCTTGTCATGGCTGTTGTCGGACAGATTTTTGCAATAAGTATCAAAAAACGCATACGTTGTTCTGCTGAATCTCTGTGCAAAGGAGAAAAATTAAATATAAATAAAGGTAAAGACGAAATCGGTGAACTTCTTGATTTATGCTCGGCTGTTTCGGAAAAACTCACGCTTAGGAGCAGTGAATATGAACGGACAAACGAAGAATTTTTACAGAAAAATTCAAGCTACAACTCACTTTTTACTACTGCAATGCGTCTTGACGCAGAGCTTTACATACTGAAAAAATATCCCGGAATCTGTGAGAAAGACAGTGAAAATATACCGTTTGAAGATGAATTTGAAAACCTCCGCACTGTAGCTGACAAGTACGGTATAGAAATAAGTTCGGATATTTCCAGTTCTGTGGATATTGAAGTTCCTGTTTACTCCCTTACGCTTATTGCAGATGACCTTATATCATCAGACGGCAAAACGTCTGTAAAGGCGTTTCGGAACAAAAATGGTATAAGTGTTTTATTCCATAAGGATAAAATTCAGGAATCGTCAAAAGTTCTGAAAATCAACGCTGTTTTTGAGGACGACAATATAACAGACGAATATTCATTCAGACATAATTATACATATAATCCCTATCTCCGTCTCAAGCATTGTATGGGCAGTAAAGTCGAAACAGAAATAACGAACAGAAACGAATTTACCTTGATTATAAATATAAATTCAGAAAAGAGTGATTGATATATGAATCTACATAAAGCAACAGCATTTTTAATGTCATTTATGGTACTTACTTTTTCAGCAGGGTGCGGAAAAAAAGAAGAACCCGAAAAGGATATAAGAGTATATACAAGTTTTTTCGGTGCGAGAGGAAACAAACTCAGCAAAAATAACGACATTCAACAGCTTATCGCAGAAAAAACAGGAGCAATTTGTGAGGAAACATGGCTGAACGAACAGGAAGATTTAGACACGGTTTTCAGTGATATGATGATTTCAAACAACTATCCCGATTTTCTTGTTCCCGACGGTGAAAACTGCCGTAAACTGATAAATGCGGAAGCTTTTATCCCAATTGACAATTACTGGGACAAATATCCGAATATAAAAAATTTTTACTCTGAAAGCGAATGGAACAGAGTAAAATCAGACGATGGACACGTATATACTATCCCTCTTTTTTCAAGCTGTTATCAGCATGATACAGCTACAAGCCACAACGATGAGGCTTTTTGGATTCAGGTACGTGTGCTTGAATGGGCGGGCTACCCCGAAATAACTACCCTTGACGAATATTTTGACCTCATTGAAAGCTATATTGAAGCAAACCCTACCAACGAGAACGGTGAAAGCTATATAGGATATGAAATTCTTGCCAATGATACATACTTTTTCAGTCTTGACAATCCACCTATGTTCCTTGATGGCTATCCAAACGACGGTGCTTGTATAGTTGACCCCGAAACCCTCGAAGCTATAGACTATAATCTTTCTCCGACCGCTGAAAAATGGTTCAGAAAACTCAATGAAGAATATGCAAAGGGTATTATAGACCCTGAGTGCTTTGTTCTGACCTGTGACCAGTATTACGAAAAACTCGCGACAGGAAATGTTCTCGGAATGGTGGACCAAAACTGGAATTTCAACAGTGCTGTGGGAGAACTTCCGCCCGAATGTTCGTATATTCCCCTGAGTATCGTTATAAAAGACGGTATACAGGGACAGTATCACTCAATAGCTGCTTTCAATGATTCTACTGGTCTCGGAATTACCAAAAGCTGTACCGATATTGAAGGGGCTTTACAGTTCCTCAACGACCTGCTCTCACCTGAAATTCTTACCTTGCGTTTCTGGGGAATTGAGGGTGTTGACTATGAAGTTGACGAAAACGGCGTTTTCTATCATACCGAAGAACAATCTAAACAATGGAGGGATTCGGAATATGCCAAAAACCACATCTGTCTTTATAACTATTTCCCGTACTATTTCGGCATGAATCAGGACGGTATAAACGCTTACTGTCCGAGTTGTCAGCCGTCCGAGTTCTATAAAAACCGTTCCGACGACGTTAAAAGATGCTTTGACGCATACGGCGTAAAAACTTATGTTGAACTTCTTAACGAAGCGTCTGAAAATCCTGCATGGTTTCCTATGTGGAGTTATTCGCCTCCTGAAAACACGGATTCCGCAAAAATTTCAAATCAAATCAACGAACTGAAACATCAGTATCTTCCGAAAATAGTAATGAGTGACGACTTTGAAAGTGCCTGGAAAGAATACAATGAAGCTTACAATAAAGTAGATTCTCAGATTTACTTTGACGACCTCACCGAAGAAGTGAAAAGAAGAAAAGCTCTGACAGAATGACAAGGAGATTGATATATTATGGGATTTGAAATTGAAAACGGCATACTTATAAAATATATACACACAAAAGGAGTAACAGAAATAACTATACCTGACAATGTAACTGCAATAAAAGATAAAGCATTGTATAATTGTAGCAGTCTTATAAAAATCAAAGTAAACAGTGATAATCAAACATACTGCGATATAGACGGCGTTCTTTTCAGCAAAGATAAGAAAACTTTAATATTATGTCCCGATGGTAAATGTGGGGATTATATTATTCCCGATTGTGTAACTACAATAGGAGAAGAAGCTTTTGAATGGTGTGTAAAACTTACAAGTATTACAATCCCAAATAATGTAACCAATATAAAAAACAGAGCTTTTTGTAATTGCAGTAGTCTTATGGAAATCAAAGTAAACAGTAATAATCAAAAATATTGTGATATAGACGGTGTTCTTTTCAGTAAAGATAAAAAACAACTTATAATATGCCCAAATGGCAAATCGGGAAATTATATTATCCCCGATAGTGTAACTACTATAGTCAGCAGAGCTTTTAAGTGGTGTTTAAGACTAACAAGAATAGTAATCCCCGAAAATACAACTAATATAGAAAAATATGCTTTTGAATGGTGTAATAATCTTAAAGAAATAAAAGTAGACGACGATAATAAAACATACTGTGATATAGATGGAGTTCTTTTTAGCAAAGACAAAAAAAGTATTATATTCTGCCTAAGAAGTAAATCAGGAAATTATACAATTCCCAATGGTGTAATTAATATAAATAACAGAGCGTTTGATTGGTGCGTGAGGCTTAATAATATAACCATACCCGACAGCGTAACTACTATAGGGAGTTATGCCTTTGAATGTTGTTGCAATCTTGAAAATATTACTATACCAGATAATGTCAGCGTTATAGGAGATAAAGCTTTTTATAACTGTATAAGTCTTACAGACATTACAATTCCTGACAGCGTGCAACATATAGGAAACGGAGCTTTTGAGGGTTGTCGTAATCTTAAAAATGTATCACTCCCACAACATTTTAAAATTTTTCCTGAACAGACCAAAATCAAATACCGATAAAAAACTCCCGTATCCTGTCACGATACGGAAACTTTATTATTTCAGAATTATTCCTTGTACATTTGCTTTTTTCGTCAAAAATATGAAAATAAAAATCATTGTAAAACATAAATAATATCCCCTTTTACACCTGATAATATGCTTGACAATTCTGCACTTATATATTATAATAATAAGTAACGCATTTGCGGTATAAATATATTATTAAGGAGTGCAATTACATGGCTGTAAAAAAAATGTCCCGTGAAAGCTACAACAAACTTGTTGCAGAACTTGACGACCTTAAAATCAATAAACGTAAAGAAGTTGCCGAAAGACTGAAAGTTGCCCGTTCTTACGGAGACCTTTCCGAAAACGCCGAATATGACGAAGCAAAAAACGAGCAGGCTATTCTTGAAGCTCAGATTGCAGAATTGCAGTATACTATAGATAATGCCGAGATTATTGAAAACGCATCAACCGATGAAGTCGGCATGAGTTCAAAAATTACAATAAAACGCCTTGATACAGGAAAGGTAGAGACTTTTACAATTGTCGGAACTAATCACGCCAATGTAAGAGAAGGAAAGATTTCCGACGAATCTCCGATAGGAAAAGCTGCCATGAAGAAAAAGGTAGGAGAAGTATTTCTTGTGGACGCTCCTGCGGGAGAACTTCGTTTTGAAGTTGTGGAAATATCAAAGTAATCCAAGACAGAAAGGAACATATTTTTATAATGAATGAAAATCAGTCAAACCCTGCTCAGACAGAAGAACAGGAACAGGATATAAATATTCTCAAGAAAGTAAGACTTGACAAGCTCAACGAACTTAAAAGCCGTAATGCAGACCCTTTCACCGTTACAAAGTACGATGTAACCGCAAAGTCTGCTGAACTCAAAGCTAAGTATGAAGCAGACGAAGCACGCATTATCAGTGAAGCAGACGGCGACGAGGAAAAGGTAAAAGAGGGTTTGGAAGCCCTTAAAGTTACGGATTTCCGTCTTGCCGGACGTATCATGAGCTGGAGAAACATGGGAAAGGCTAACTTCATTGATATACGTGACGGTTCTGACAGAATACAGGTTTATGTCCGTCAGAACGACATCGGCAAGGAAGAATTTGCTGAGTTCAAGAAGTGGGACATAGGCGATATAATCGGTGTTGAGGGATTTGTATTCAGAACACGTATGGGTGAAATCTCTATCCATGCACATAAGGTTACACTTCTTTCAAAATCTCTGCTTCCGCTTCCTGAAAAGTGGCACGGTCTCAAAGACCAGGATATGCGATACAGACAGCGTTATGTTGACCTTATTGTAAACCCTGATGTTAAAGATACTTTTGTAAAAAGAAGTATGATTATTCGTGAAGTACGAAATTATCTTGACAATCTCGGTTATATCGAAGTTGACACACCTGTTCTCCATACTCTTGAAATCGGTGCGGCAGCAAGACCTTTTGTAACTCATCATAACACACTCGATATTCCCATGTACCTCAGAATAGAAACCGAACTTTATCTCAAGAGACTTATTGTAGGCGGTTTTGAAAAGGTTTACGAAGTGGGACGTATTTTCCGTAACGAAGGTATGGACACTTCTCATAACCCTGAATTTACTTCTGTTGAAATGTATCAGGCTTACACCGATTATATTGGTATGATGGATTTGATTGAAAATATGTACAGGACTATTGCAGAAAATGTATGCGGTACTTCAAAAATCAACTACCAGGGTGTTGAAATCGACCTCGGAAAGCCTTGGGAACGTCTTACAATGATTGAGGCTGTAAAGAAGTATGCAGGCGTTGACTACAACGACTGGGCTGACGACGAATCCGCACGTGCCTGTGCAAAGGAAAAGGGCGTTGAAGTTGACGAGGGAGAAAATGCCACAAGGGGTCACGTTCTTATCGCATTCTTTGACGCATTTGTTGAGGACAAGCTTATTCAGCCTACTATTATATATGATTATCCCGTTGAAAACTCACCTCTTGCAAAGAGAAAGCCCTCCGACCCCGCGTTCACCGAACGTTTTGAATATTTTATTTACTGTCGTGAAATGGGCAACGCATTCTCCGAACTCAATGACCCTGTTGACCAGAAAGAACGTTTTGTAAAACAAGTTGAAGCAAAAAGAGCTCAGGGTGCTAATGCGGAAGTTGACGAGGATTTTGTTACCGCTCTTGAATATGGACTCCCCCCAACAGGTGGTCTCGGATTCGGTCTTGACAGACTCGTTATGCTTCTTACAGACAGTGCTTCCATAAGAGACGTACTTCTTTTCCCGACTATGAAACCGATTCCTGCAAACAGTGGCAGACCGGTTAAAGAAGAAGAATAAAACACATAAAGGGGCGGAGAAAATCCGCCCTTGCGTTTATATACTGACGGAGGGTATATGAAAAAAGATAATAAAAACGTTCCCGAACATGACGACGACGAAAAACTTGACATAAATAAAAGCGTTTTCCAGTCTGCACGTGAATTAAAGGAGCAGAGAAACGCTGAACTTGAACAACAGCAGATTGAAATGCAGAAACAGATAGAAATGCGTAAACGCCAAAAACAAGAAGATTATGACAGAAAAATCCGTGAAGAACGTATAGAACTCATGCGTCTCAAACAAGGCGTAATCGAAGAAAGCGAAACAATTCACGAAGAACAGCCGGAAGAAATAAAGCTTTCTGTATGGAAAAAAATCACTAATTTTTTCTATCATAATAAGTGGTGGCTTTTTCTTGCAGTATTCTTTGTAGCACTCGCAAGTTACCTGACATATACCCTGCTCATGCGTCCTAATCCTGATATGATTGTGCTTGTTCTGTGCGATAACGAATCTATCGGAACTTCTGCACAGTTTGAAACATATCTTGAAGGTTTTGCGGAGGACTTCAACGAAAACGGTGAAATCCATGTTTCAACGTATTATATACCCTACTCTGAAAATGCCTACAATAATTATCAGACAGGCAATGAAACCAAACTCACCACTGAAATGCAGTCTGCTGAAGCTGTAATAGTTGTAGGTGGTTCAAATATAAATCCCGTGCTTGACCCTGAAAATACTCTTGTTGACTTATCTGAAATTTATCCCGACAACGTACAGGTAAGAAATTACGGATTCTTCCTGAAAAACACCGACTTTGCGGAACGTATAGGAATAGACCCCGAAGATGTTACAGGCGATTTGTATATAGGAATAAGAAAACCACGTAATCTCCTTTATTCCGACGAAAAGGATATGCAGGAAACTTATGATAGAGATTTTCCGATTTTAGAAAAAATAATTGAAGATTTATCCAAGTAACAAAATAAACTGCTGTATCGTAAAATACAGCAGCTTATTTTTATAAATACAGTTGACGAAATAATTTTTTCCATTCGCAGTAAAGCTTTATATCCTCCTCATACGGATTTTCTCCGTTATTAAGAGCGGTATATATACGTTGTCCTGCTTTTGCACCGTCGTCGGAAATATTTTTCTTACGTTCGGAAATACAGTATTTCCCACACTCCGCAATACAAGACACAACAGGCGGATTGCCGTTTGCATCAGTAATTGATTTCTCACTGTCAATAACCGGAACTTCTGTTATATTCAGGTTCATAAACGGAGGTAACAGGATTTCCGCTTCTTCCCACTTTGTGTAAACATCAAGAACCTCCGCCATAGAAACACATGACGTTCCTGCGGAAATAACGAACTTCATAAGGGCAATACCGATTCTGTCCCGATACTCTTTAAGAAAATCTGATGTTGACGTTGAAGTGAATGAAACTGTCTTTTCCGACTGTTTTATAAATTTATAATCCGAAAAACGTTCCACACGGTAAGTAACAATATTATTTTCCGCACTACACTTTCCGAAAGCCGAAAAAATATTGTCATAGAAATAAAGAAGTCTGTCAACATCACCAAGAATTATAGGATTTAAAAATTTCCCCTCTGATACTCTTGCTTTTTCGGTAGAGATACCGTCATAGAAAAGCGAATTAAGTACAAGATATGCTTTTGGTTCATTCCAGAAAGGATTGTTTCCCGAAATGTCACCCGTATAATATTTCAGGGCAGACTTTTCACTGTTATTTAAGCACTGATTCATGAATAGCAAAATGTTTAGGTACTCCCTGCGACATAACAGGATTCAGTTCACCCTGTATCAACGGCAGGAAATAAGGAAGTGCAAAGTCCATGATATTGTTTCGGGCAGAATTTATATATTCTTTCGGCAGATGTTTTTCATTGTTTGCAATTTCATAAGCGTCAGCCGTTTCGATAACAACCGTATAAGGCATATCGGAAATCCTGCGGAATACCATTACTTTACCCGTTGCACCGCTTAATGCACATCTTACACCTGCTTCACCTATGCTTTCAGCTTCGTCAATATCGGTCTTTGAGGCAAGGTGCGATGAACATCTCTGCATTACATTAAGTTCAATCGAACGCACTTTACAGCCGATTTCCTTTCTGACAATATCTTCAAGATACTTTCCTATTCCCGATAAGTATTTATGACCGAAATTGTCAACAACACCCGACTGTACACCCTCAGGAACTTCTATTCCCTCCGAAACGGCAACTATTACAGCTTTGTGTTTTGACATTTCCTGTCTTACATCACTAAGGAAGTTTTCAAGTGAAAATTCCGATTCGGGAACATAGACAAGATGCGGAGCAGTTTCACCCATAGCGTGCAGAACGGCACTTGAAGCTGTAAGCCAACCTGCGTGTCTGCCCATTACCTCAACAATAGTAACGGACGGCATACTGTAAACCGTGCTGTCTCTTGTTATTTCATGCATGGTACAGGCAACATATTTAGCGGCAGAACCAAAACCGGGAGTATGGTCGGTAACACAAAGGTCATTATCAATTGTCTTAGGGATTCCGATAACTTTAACATCAAGGTCAATGGTAGCGAAATATTCAGAAAGTTTGTTTACAGTGTCCATTGAATCGTTTCCGCCTATATAGAAAAATGCACCTATATTACGCTGTTTAAGAGTATTGACAATCTTTTTGTATACTTCTTCATCTTCACGCCAGTCGGGAAGTTTGTACCTGCATGAACCAAGTACAGTGGACGGCGTTTGTTTGAGAAGTTCAATGTCATCATTTGTAAGAATCATTGACTTCAAATCAACAAGGTGATTTCCTATAATACCCTCAATTCCGTTAACAGAACCAAATATAGCATCAATTGACGGCTCTTTAAGTGATTCCCTGAAAACTCCGACCAGTGAAGCATTTATAGCACAGGTAGGACCGCCTGACTGTGCTACTGCAATATTCATCATAATAATTATCCTCCGTTGATTATAATTTATAATTAGTATAACAAAAAAATATATATCTGTCAAGCATTATTTCAATTACAGATTTTTCAGTTATGGGAATAGCCTGCATTAATTCTGCATATTCTTTAAAAAAAGACTAAGGAGCAGTTTTCTATGAATAAAATAACACGAAAAATCATAAGCGGAACAGTTATTGTTGGCTGTGCCGCATTTGCACTTACAGCACTTACCCATATAAGAAGCAAATCAGACGAAACTTCAATGCCGGTTTCGCTTATGTCGTATCAGGACGAAAAACCGATTATTGTTCTTGACGCAGGTCATGGTGAACACGCTTAAACATAGTTTTCAAAATCAAAAAGCACACTGATTATGGTGTGCTTTTTTTATATTATTTCAATTCTTCTTTAGCCTTAGCAAGTGCAGCTGCAATTACTGCGTCCATATCATAATATTTATACTCACCGAGACGACCGCCAAATATAATATTATTTTCTTCTTCCGCCAATTTTCTGTATTCAGCATAAAGATTACTGTTTTTTTCATCATTAACAGGATAATAAGGCTCGTCGCCGGGCTTCCACTCTGAACTATATTCACGGCTTATAACCGTTTTCGGAATATCATTTCCGTTCTTATCCTTGCCAAATTCAAACCACTTGTGTTCAATTATACGTGTCCACGGAGTTTCACGGTCTGTATAGTTTACCGCTGCATTTCCCTGAAAATTAGGAATATCAAGTAATTCATTTTCAAAGCGAACCGAGCGGTATTCAAGATTGCCGAGACTGAAATTAAAATAAGCGTCTATAGCACCCGTATAAACAACTTTTTCAGCCATTCCGTCAAATTCTGCTTTGTTTTCAAGATAGTCGGTATTCAGTTTGACTTCAATTCCGTCAAGCATATTTTCAACCATTTTTGTATATCCGCCGATGGGTATTCCCTGATAAAGTGCATTGAAATAGTTATTATCAAATGTCAGACGAACAGGGAGTCTCTTTATAATAAATGAAGGAAGTTCCTTGCAGTCACGTCCCCACTGCTTTTCCGTATAA
>DETU01000050.1:931-1244 GCA_002362175.1 Ruminococcus sp. UBA3280 | reverse complement strand
CGTCCCCACTGCTTTTCCGTATAACCCTTTACAAGCTTTTCATAAATATCACGTCCGACAAGAGAGATTGCCTGTTCTTCAAGATTCTTAGGCTCACCCGTAATTTCCTTACGCTGTTCCTCAATTTTTGCAACAGCTTCTTCAGGGGTAACAACACCCCACATTTTATTGAATGTATACATATTAAAAGGCATTGAATAAAGTTCACCCTTATAATTTGCAACAGGACTGTTTGTGAAACGGTTGAACTCTGCAAACTTTGTTACATACCCCCATACTTCTTTATTGTTTGTATGAAAAATATGAGCACCAT
>DETU01000050.1:0-639 GCA_002362175.1 Ruminococcus sp. UBA3280 | reverse complement strand
AAAAATATGAGCACCATACTTATGAACGTTTATGCCTTCTACCTCTTCTGTATAAATGTTTCCCGCTACATGAGGGCGTTTATCAATAACAAGAACCTTTTTACCCGCCTTTTTTGCCTCATGAGCAAATACCGCTCCATAAAGTCCAGAACCTACTATTAAATAATCAAACATAAACAATCTCCTTAAAATAACTGAATTTATCTTTTTCTGCTCTTGAATTTATCTATTAACAAAATTGGTCTGAATAAATATTTTAAAACAATAAATCTATGAACTAAAATGGATATAAAAATTGTAACCAATAAAGGAACAACAGTACAGATGACTACCGCCAGAAAAGCATTTGAAATACCAATCTTTAACACTATGACTCTCATCAAAGTAACAAAATAAGTATGAAGCAGATAAATCACCAATGAATTTTTACCAAGCATTAAAAAAAACGAATTATTTTCAAGTACAGAAATTTTCTGAAAAACAAAACAAAGTATAATTATTACTGAAAAAGCATTTAATTCCAAAATGATTGAATCCACCCAAGCATTTCTGTATTCTGTAATCATATATGTATAAATCATATACATAGTATTTGAACATAATAGAAAAAAGGAAACAATCACAACAGCTTTATTCATT
>DETU01000089.1:21625-22650 GCA_002362175.1 Ruminococcus sp. UBA3280 | reverse complement strand
TAGATAGTAAATATATATAGTATAGTATAATGAAAATATATATACAACTTGTATATAAAAGCGGCAGATGTGAATAAACTCTGCCGTTTTTATTTTAAATCAATTATGTAAAGGAGAATGAACTATGAGAGACAAATCTGAGAAGAAACCCATTACTAAATCGGTGAGGCTGACTGTTGAAGAGGCTGATATGATACAGAAGAGAGCAGTGGCTTCCGGACTGAAAGAGTCGGATTATATCAGACACAGACTGACTGATACCGATGATGCACTGACTCTGAAAGAGAGAGTGTCCATGCAGAATATCATGAATGCAGCTTATATGGCTTTGGAAAAATCAGGAGCTTCTGAAGAGGCGATAAGAGAATTTGAAAAGAAGTGTGGTAAGATATGGTGATATTTAAGATTATCCGTCATTCCAATGGGGGACAGCAGTATATGGAAAATATGCTGAGATACATTCTTGACGACAGGGCATTGTTTACTGGTTTTAATGGTATCTCCTGTTATGGTACAAATCAGGAGATTGTCCATAAGGCTTTGGAAGAAATGCTTTTTGTTAAGAAGTATTTCGGCAAGGTAAGCGGCAATCCGTTGATACAGTTTGTTGTTTCCTATGACAGTAATGTAAGCAATGCTGGTATTGCTTCTTTAGTGACAGAAGAAGTTGCAAGTTTTTTATCGGACAGCTATCAGTATATCTGGGTGGTACATTATGAGCCGAGATTAGAGGAATCCAAAATGTATGCCTGTTATCATGCTCATATTGTTATCAATTCTGTGTCCTATGCGAATGGGAATATGTATTCCGGAAAACTGGAAGATATTCGCTCTTTTGCCCAGCATATTGCTGATGTAACCGGAGGACAGGTAAAAATTGAATGCTCCTATGAAATGGCAGACGGAAATATGAGCAGTTTCCGTGACAATCATCGTATTTGTCCGGATTTGTATGAGAATCAAATTTAAATTCATATATGTGTAAACATACATAACCATACTTTTTAATTCATTCTGACAAAATA
>DETU01000089.1:19890-21359 GCA_002362175.1 Ruminococcus sp. UBA3280 | reverse complement strand
ATTCATTCTGACAAAATAATATATTCTGAGACTGTCCATTCGGGCAGTCTCAGGACTTTTTTATAGAATAATTTGTATAATTCTGCTTTAATCTTAAAGTAGAAGCAATAGTAATCTTAGCTGTTGATATACCATTTTCAGCAGTATAAAACATCACTATATATTTAGAAAAAATACAAACATATATGTAATAGTAGAGGAGGTGAGAGTTATGATAAGTTTTCGATATGAAGAGATGAAATATATGCTTACAGTTCAGGAAATTTCAAGAGTTTTAGGTGTAAGCATTCATACAATTTACAGACTGATAAATTCTGGAGAATTGTCTGCTGTAAAGGTAAGTCCGAGAAAAACAGTCATAAAGGCAGAAGAACTTGAAAGATACATCAACAGGAAATGAGGAGGATTATAATTATGAAAGAATTACTTACCCGTGAAGAGGTTATGGATATTCTGAAAATCGGCAGGAGTACATTCTATAAACTGCTTCGGACAGGCGAACTGAAAGGCTTCAAAAAGGGAAACAGATATAAAGTACCTGCTGAATCTATTGAAGAATATATTCACAGTAGAATGCATTCAGATGCTTAATTAGTGTATTCTGACATAAACTATCATATATTTGATTGTGATGATTTATAGTGTATTTTAAGACAGGAAATACATTATCTGACAAAACAAAATCCGAGGTGATTCAGTTCACCTCGGATAATTTTATTCTTTTATTTCACAGTTTTCAATGCCAAATTTAAGCATGATAGTGTTGATAAAATCATAATCTTTTTTGATTTTAAATTTTAAATTAACCTATTGCATTTCTGACAATTTTATGATATAATAAAACTGCAAATTTTATACGTTTCGGGTGATATAGAGATGACTGATAAGGAAAAGAAAACAGCAGCAAAAAAGTTTGCTGAGTACTGGAAAGATAAAGGTTACGAGAAAGGCGAAAGTCAGAAATTTTGGATTGATTTGTTGCAG
This sequence comes from Ruminococcus sp. UBA3280, assembly GCA_002362175.1. GTDB lineage: Bacteria > Bacillota > Clostridia > Oscillospirales > Ruminococcaceae > Ruminococcus. Next base: position 20,375 of record DETU01000089.1, on the reverse strand, counting down.
AACGTCTTAGGGGTATCAAATGCGACTGAATACATCATCTTTGAAGAACAAGTCAAACTTGACCATACGTCTTTTATTGACGGCTATATCAATGCAACACACGTTATGATTGAGCAGAAGAGCTTAGGGAAAGACCTCAGAAAAGGCATCAAGCAGTCTGACGGTTCGATTTTGTCGCCGTTTCAACAGGCTAAACGTTACGCATCAGAATTGCCATACTCCAAACGTCCACGTTGGATAGTGACGTGTAACTTCTCGGAGTTTCTCGTGTACGATATGGAAAAGCCCAACGGTGAACCTGAACTGATTTTCTTAAAAGACCTGCCAAAAGACTACTACAGACTGCAATTTCTTGTTGATACGGGCAATGACAGTATCAAGAGGGAAATGGAAATCTCTTTGAAAGCCGGCGAACTTGTCGGCAAGCTGTATGACCTGATACTCAAACAGTACAAGAACCCCGACAGTCCTGAAACGCTGAAAAG
>DETU01000089.1:0-19603 GCA_002362175.1 Ruminococcus sp. UBA3280 | reverse complement strand
CGACAGTCCTGAAACGCTGAAAAGCCTGAATATGTTGTGTGTTAGGCTTGTATTCTGTCTTTATGCGGAAGATGCAGGAATTTTTGGAAGTCATAAGATGTTTGGAAACTACTTGAAAAAATTTCCTGTTAGTGAAGTACGTCCGAAATTAGTTGAATTATTTAAAATTCTTGATACAAAACCGGAAGAACGTGACCCATATCTTGATGAGGAGTTGTTGGCGTTCCCGTACGTCAACGGCGGACTGTTTGCGGACGAAAATATAGAAATTCCCAGATTTACGGAAGAAATTGTGAATTTACTTCTTAATGGTGCAAGTAAAACTTTTAACTGGGCTGATATTTCCCCGACAATATTTGGTGCGGTCTTTGAAAGTACCCTGAACCCTGAAACACGTCGGTCAGGCGGTATGCACTATACCAGTATTGAGAACATTCACAAAGTCATTGACCCGCTGTTTTTAGACGATTTAAAGGCAGAATTAGCGAACATTCTTGAAATCAAAGTCCAGAAGACCCGTTTTGCACGTCTTGAGGACTACAGAAATAAACTTGCAAGCCTTACGTTTTTAGACCCTGCGTGCGGTTCAGGCAATTTCCTGACTGAAACATACATAAGTCTGAGACGGCTTGAAAATGAGGCTTTGCGTGCGATTTACGGCGGTCAGAAGCAGTTTAACATTGACGACAACTTAATCAGGGTGGGAATACACCAGTTTTACGGAATTGAAATCAATGACTTTGCTGTAACTGTCGCAAAAACGGCACTCTGGATTGCCGAAAGTCAGATGATGCAGGAGACGGAGGCGATTGTTGAACACGATTTAGACTTTCTGCCATTGAAAAGTTATGCAAACATTGTTGAGGGTAATTCTCTCCGCATTGACTGGGAAAGTGTTGTGCCGAAAGAAAAATTGTCCTATATAATGGGAAATCCGCCTTTTGTTGGAGTTAATTATATGTCCGATTCTCAACGTGAGGATATGGATAATATTTGGCTGGGTGTAAAAAGAGGAAAACTTGATTATGTAACTTGTTGGTATTTAAAATCTGCTGATATGATGATTAATACTTCTATTAAAACTGCTCTTGTATCAACAAATTCTGTTTCACAAGGCGAACAGGCTACTGTTCTTTGGAAAAAATTATTAGTTGAAAATATTCATATTGATTTTGCCCACAAACCTTTTATATGGGACAGTGAGGCAAGTCTAAAGGCTCATGTTCATTGTGTAATTATTGGTTTTAGTCATGTTTCTACAAACGGAAAAAAATATATTTATTCATCGGGAACAGTATTAGAAGCAAAAAATATAAATGGTTATCTGTTAAATGCTCCTGATATTATAGTTGAAGAACGTAGCAAACCAATATGTGATGTTCCTGCTATTGTCAGAGGAAGTCAAGCTACAGATAACGGAAATTATCTTTTTACGCCCGAAGAAAAGGCTGATTTCATATCTAAAGAACCACAATCAGAAAAATATTTCAAACGTTTTATGATGGGTAAAGAATTTATAAATAATATTGAAAGATGGTGTTTATGGATTCCTGATATAAGTCCTAAAGAATTAAAAAGCTGTCCTGAAATTCTAAAAAGAGTACAAGCAGTAAAAGATTTTAGGCTTTCAAGTAAAAATAAACAAACTCAGTTATCTGCAAATATTCCATGGCGATTTGGACAGTATAGACCTCCTTCAAAAAATTTTATTGCATTTGCAAAAGTTTCATCTGAAAGAAGAAGATACATACCATTCGGATTTTTAACTGATGAAATTATTACTGGTGACAAATTATTTACAATACCTAACGCTACATTGTATATGTTTGGCGTATTAACATCTAATGTACATATGGCGTGGGTTAGAACAGTCTGCGGAAGATTGAAAAGCGATTACAGTTATTCAACAACAATAGTATATAATAATTTTTCATGGTGTAATCCCACACCAGAGCAACAAGAACGCATAGAACGCACTGCACAGGCAATACTTGATGCACGTGCGAAATATCCCGATTGTTCATTAGCTGATTTATATGACGAACTGACAATGCCACCCGAACTCCGTAAGGCACACCAGCAGAATGACCTCGCTGTAATGCAGGCTTACGGTTTTGACAAAAAAATCACTGAATCAGAGTGCGTCGCTGAACTTATGAAACTCTATCAGAAACTTATGAAATAAAATCAAATGAGGAGAATTGTAAATTAACTCTCCAATGCCATAATCGCACCTAACGAATGATACAATCGTTGGGTGCATTTTTATTGTAAAAAAGCTGAGAAACAAGGTATTTTCGGCTTATTATGGAAAAAAACAAACTATAGGCAAAAACTATAATCAATTCAAGGGAAAAAGTATTTGACAGCAGTATGATTTTGTGCTAAAATAAAAGCATACTATTTTGATGTGTATTATAGGAGCTGATTTCTATGACATTAATTCAATTGAAATATGCGATCACAGTTGCCGGAGAACATTCTTTGAATGAAGCGGCAAAAAAATTATTTATATCCCAGCCAAGTCTGTCAGCGGCGATACATTCGTTGGAAAACGAGATTGGTTTTGAATTGTTCAATCGTTCCAAAAGTGGAATTACACTAACAACTGCCGGAGCAGAATTTATCGGATATGCTAGATCTGTAATGGAGCAGTATGAAATTCTGGACGCAAAATATATTTCTCAGATAAATGTTAAAAAACGTTTCAGTGTATCCATGCAGCATTATACATTTGCAGTAAACGCATTTGTGGAACTGGTAAAGCAGTACGGAATGGACGAATATGAGTTTGAGGTGCATGAAACAAAAACCCATGAAATTATTGATAATGTTAAAAATCGAAAAAGTGAACTTGGCATTCTTTATCTTAACGACTACAATCGGGCGGTGCTGATGAAGATTTTTTCGGAGTCAGGACTATACTTCACACCGCTTTTTGAATGTGGAATTTATGTGTATATTTGGAAGGGTCATCCTCTTGCGGATCATGAGGAAATCGCTTTGGAGGAGCTTGAAGAATACCCATGTCTCGGCTTTTCACAGGGCGAGCAAAATTCTTTTTATTTCGCAGAAGAAGTGATGAGTACCTATCAGTACAAGCGATTTATTCGTGCAAGTGATAGGGCAACTTTGTTAAATCTAATGGTGGGATTGAACGGTTTTACGCTGTGTTCGGGTATCATTTGTGAAAATCTGAACGGAAGCGATTATCGTGCGGTGAAATTGAAATCGAATGAAAAAATGACGATCGGATATATCGCAAGAAAGGATTCCGTGTTAAGTCTAATCGGCGAAAAATATTTGCAGGAGATTGCAAAATATCAGGAGGCGAATCATAATGGAGAGGAAAATTGAAACAAAATGTCTGCATCTTGAGGAGGATGAGGAAAACTGTAATCATTACGGAGCGATAAGCTATCCCATTTACCAGACTGCAACATATGCACATTTAGGTGTAGGAAAAAGCAGCGGATATGACTATTCTCGTTTGCAGAATCCCACAAAAGAGCATCTGGAAAAGGTCGTAGCATCGTTGGAAAACGGCACAAATGCATTTGCTTTTTCTTCGGGAATGGCGGCAATTTCGCTGTTGATGGAAATTTTTAAGCCCGGAGACCATATCATTGCAGATTCGGATCTCTACGGCGGAAGTATCCGACTTTTCCGCAATGTTTCGGAGAAAAACGAAATTCAGTTTACAAGCATTGACTGCTGTTGTGAAAATATCGAGAGCTTCATAAATGAAAATACAAAGGCAATTTACATGGAAACTCCGACAAATCCCATGATGAACGTAACAGATATTGCAAAGACTGCCGAGATTGCAAAACGTCATAATTTGTTTTTGATAGTGGATAACACCTTTTTGTCGCCTTATTTTCAGAATCCTCTTGATTTAGGAGCAGATATTGTGGTGCATAGTGGTACAAAATATCTCAGCGGTCACAACGATACCCTTGCAGGATTTCTTGTGACAAAAAGAAATGATATTGCTGAAAAATTCGCATTTCTGATAAAAACAACAGGTGCAGGACTTGCACCATTTGATAGCTGGTTAGTTTTAAGAGGAATTAAAACGCTTGGTGTGCGCATGGAAAAATCGCAGGAAAATGCGATAAAAATTGCAAATTGGCTGAAAAATCAGAAATCTGTTACAAGAGTTATTTATCCCGGACTGCCTGAACATCAGGGGTATGAAATAATGAAAAGGCAGGCACGTGGATTCGGAGCGATGCTGACGTTTCAGCTTGAAAGCAAGGAATTTGCACTGTCCATTCTTGAAAATGTTCGCATGATAAAATTTGCGGAAAGTCTGGGCGGAGTTGAAACTCTTATAACATATCCGACTACCCAGACTCATGCGGACGTACCCGAAGAAATCCGCATAAAAAACGGAATTACCGAAAGTACCCTTCGCCTTTCTGTGGGAATTGAAAATGCGGAAGATTTGATTTTTGAACTGCAAAAAGTATTTAACGAAACGGAGCGTGAATTGAATGGCAGAGAAAAATCTTGATTTTGATAAAATTATTGACCGCAGGAATACCAGATGTCTGAAATACGATTTTGCCAAAAGACGAGGTATGCCTGAAGATGTATTGCCATTGTGGGTTGCTGATATGGATTTCGAGACTTCCTCATATATCGAGGACGCTTTGATTGAACGTGCAAAGCATGGAATTTTTGGCTACAGCGAAGTGCAGACTCCATATTTTGAGATTGTTCGTGACTGGCTGAAAATTCATCACAATTGGGACGTGCAAGAAAGGTGGCTTGTGAAAACTTCCGGAGTGGTATTCGCTCTTGCAATGGCAGTAAAAGCCTATACTAAGCCAAATAACAGCGTTCTGATACAGCAGCCTGTTTACTATCCTTTTTCGGAAGTCATCAGCGACAACGGAAGAAAAGTTGTAAGTAATGACTTGTATCTTGGTGATGACAACCGTTATCATATTGACTTTGAGGACTTCGAGCAGAAGATTATCGACAATAAAATAAAACTGTTTATATTGTGCAGTCCCCATAATCCGGTTGGCAGGGTGTGGACTGCGGAAGAACTGATACAACTTGGTGACATTTGCGTGAAGCATGGTGTTATTGTGGTAAGCGATGAGATACATCAGGATTTTGTATTTCGGGGCAGACATCATGTGTTTGCAAATCTGAAAAAAGAGTTTGAAAATATCAGTATTATCTGTACATCGCCCAGTAAAACTTTCAATCTTGCTGGACTTATGATGTCAAATATTTTTATCCCAAATCGTGAATTAAGGCAGAAATTCCGTAAGGAACTTGACGCTGCCGGAACGAGTCAGTTTGGAATCATGGGACTTGTTGCTTGTGAAGCGGCATACAGTAAAGGCGAAGAATGGTATCAGGCAATGCTTGCCTATGTTTCGGAAAACATCGAATTTGTGAGAAATTATGTCCGTGAAAATCTTTCGAATGTGACAATGACAGATACTGAGGGTACATATCTTGTATGGCTTGATTTTCGGAAAACCGGTCTTAGCGTTGACGAACTGGAAAATCTTATCGTTCATAAAGCAAAGTTATGGCTGGACAGCGGTAAGATTTTCGGTAAGTGCGGAGAGGGATTTCAGCGTATCAATGTTGCTTGTCCAAGGAGTATTCTCAAGGAGGCTTTGGACAGGATAAAGGCTGTATTATGAATGGAGTAGAAAAGGAAAAGATACCCATGGTGTAGAAATTTTTGCCGAGGTTGACGGAAAAGCCATTGCGGTAGTCAGTTTGATTACTGTAACGGCATTATTTTTTATAATCCGTAAGAACGTTATAGTTATTTTCTATAATGTACAATAGGAAAGGTGTATATGCTTTTTTGAGCGAAAAGTATTGACAAACGGAAAAACGAGGTGTATAATAAAGCTATAACCTATAAATCATATCTAAACAGTAGGATAACACGAAAACAACTCATTTTCAAGTAATAATTTTATGGAGGTAATTATTATGAGCAAGATTAAAGAAAGCGCATTGGAACTTATCGGGGGAACTCCGCTTCTTAAGCTGAACGGCTACGCAAAAAAGAAAGGTATCGCAAATGCAACGATTCTCGCAAAGCTTGAATATCTCAATCCCGCAGGTTCGGTCAAGGATAGAATCGCTCTTGCAATGATTGAGGATGCCGAAAAGAAAGGCATTCTGAAAGAGGGTGCAACTATCATCGAACCGACATCAGGCAATACCGGAATCGGACTTGCAGCAGTTGCAGCGGCAAAGGGTTACAGAGCGATACTGACTCTTCCTGATACCATGAGCGTTGAGAGGAGAAATCTTCTGAAAGCATATGGTGCTGAGCTGGTGCTGACTGAGGGTGCTAAGGGAATGAAAGGTGCAATCGCAAAGGCTGAGGAACTTTCAAAGGAAATTGAAAATTCCATCATTCTCGGACAGTTTGTAAATCCTGCAAATCCTGCTGTACACAAGGCTACCACAGGTCCTGAGATATGGGAGCAGACAGACGGTAAGGTGGATATTTTCGTTGCAGGCGTAGGCACGGGTGGTACTATCACAGGTGTCGGCGAGTATCTGAAATCCCAGAATCCTGATATTAAGGTTGTAGCAGTAGAGCCTGCCACATCTCCCGTGCTTTCAAAGGGTACATCAGGTCCGCATAAGATTCAGGGGATTGGTGCTGGATTTGTTCCCGATACACTGAATACTGACGTGTACGATGAAGTAATTGCTATTGAAAATGAAGATGCATTTGCAGAAGGCAAGGCTTTTGCGGTAAGCGAAGGAATTCTGGTTGGAATTTCATCGGGTGCAGCTCTGAAAGCAGCATCTATTCTCGCATCAAGACCGGAAAATGCAGGAAAAAATATAGTTGTTCTTCTTCCTGATTCTGGCGACAGATATTTGTCAACTCCTCTTTTCAGCAATAATTAATGAAATTTTATAAATCAAATGGAGAGTATACATCATGGCTTGCTTTATCGTACCGGTTGCGGAGGCGGTTATATCAACAGTCGCCGCACGTATTTTAGAAACAAAAGAGAAGAAATCAGATGAAAGTCAAAAAGCATCTGATACTGATTTTTCATTAAAAATATGCTTTTCAAAAAAAGTTAGATGGCTTTCAAAACTTCTTTGGGGCGGTTCATTTCTTCTTGCATTTGAACATTTATGGCATTGTGAAATAAAGCCGTTTTTCCCATTCCTTACAGCGGCGGAACATTCTGAATCTTTTTCAGTCATGCTTCATGAAATGTCAACAGTTGGGGTAAGTATGTCCCTTACTGTAACTGCTGCATGGATTGGTATGCTTATTGTTTCGGGAATTTTTGAAAAGCGTCCGAAAACTCAAGAAACGAGGGAAATGATATGACGCTTTTAATAACGATAATTGCAGCAATTATATGTACATTAATATGGTACAAAAATGCACCAAAAGATAAAATGAATATTTCAATGCTTTGCTTTATGTACTGGGGTGCATCATTAATGTGGTTCGCTGATGCAGTATTTGAATATTCAGAACTTCGTACAGAATTTTTTACGCCGTCTTTATATGATATGGTAAACGATGCGTTTTTAGGAATTTCGGCAGTTGCATTGGGGCTTGTTGTATGGATTGTCATATTGCTTATTACCGATCCGAAACGCATATTTAAAAAGGAGATTTAAACTATGAGCGAACATGAACATGATCACGGGCATAACCATAACGATGAAAAACCGCATATCCATTCGCATCGTGCATTGATCGGGTTTGATAAGCATGGCATTCCGACAATAGTCGCTAAGGCAGATCATCAGGAGGAACTTGATAACGACCCGAATGCATTCATTCGTGATTATATGAATGCCGTTGCGGAATATAAAAAGACTTTCCCATCAAAGCAGGATGTCATAGATCAAACTCCCGATCCTGCCGTTAAGGAAATGCTTTTGCGTTCCGAACAGCTTGGCATTGACACGGCGTTCGATCGATTTGACAAACAGAAACCTCAATGCAGTTTCGGACTTGCCGGAATTTGCTGTAAAATATGTAATATGGGACCCTGTAAAATTACAGCAAAATCTCCTCGTGGAGTATGCGGTGCAGATGCTGATTTGATTGTTGCAAGAAATCTTCTCAGAGCAGCGGCAGCAGGTGCGGCACAGCATGGTATGCACGCAAGAGAAATTATTCTTTCTCTTAAATGGGCAGCAGAAGGTAAGCTTGATATTCCGATTATGGGCGAACAAAAAATTAGATCGACAGCAGAGGCATTCGGGATTCCGACAAAGCATCGTACAACAAAGAAAATAGCCATAGATTTAGCAAATGTACTTCTTGAAGATATGTCTCGTACAGAACCGAATGAATATCAGACAATAAAAGCCTGCGCTCCGCCCGAACGCCAGGAAGTATGGAAAAATCTTGATATACTGCCAATAAGTGCCTATCATGAAGTGTTTGAGGCATATCATAAAACAGGCTGTGCTATTGACGGTGATTGGAAAAGTATTATGCAGCAGTTTCTCAGATGCGGTCTGGCGTTTACATTTTCAGGCGTTGTCGGTGCAAATATTGCAACAGATAGTCTTTTTGGAGTCGGCGACCGTGTCACCTCAAAAGTTAATATAGGCGCATTGAAAAAAGGATATGTAAATATTGCCGTGCATGGACATCTGCCGACCCTTGTAAGTCAAATCGTGAAAATAGGGCAGGAAGAGAAGTTCATAGAGCTTGCAAAATTGAAGGGTGCAAAGGGAATACGGTTCTACGGAATATGCTGTTCCGGACTGGCGGCTATGTATCGTTACGGTGGCGTCATTCCGCTGTCAAATGCTGTATCTGCGGAACTGGTGCTTGGTACTGGTGCATTGGATTTATGGGTTGCTGACGTTCAGGACGTTTTCCCATCTATAATGGAAGTCGCAAAGTGCTTTAAGACAACCGTTGTCACTACAAGCGATTCCGCAAGGCTTCCGGGTGCGGAACGCTACGAATACGATCACCATCATTCAAATATATCTGAAACAAAAGACCTTGCCGAAAAAATAGTAACCCGTGCTATTGAAAGTTTTGAGCAGCGTAAGGGAATACCTGTATACATTCCGCCTTATGAGGTTGAGGCAGAAGTGGGATTTTCTGTTGAATATGTACATAAACGTTTTGGAAGCATGAAACCACTTGCTGATGCTTTGAAATCAGGAAAAATTCTCGGTATTGTAAATATGGTAGGATGTAACAATCCCAAAGTACTATACGAAAAGGCTATTGTTGACGTTGCAGACGTACTGTTAAAAAATAACGTCCTTATTCTGTCAAATGGCTGTGCATCGTTCCCGCTTATGAAACTCGGTTACTGTAACACTTCTGCTTTGGATAAGACCGGTGAAAGTCTCAGGGAATTTTTAACTCCTGATTTACCGCCTGTATGGCACGTTGGGGAATGTATCGATAATACACGTTCATCGGGAATATTTGCAGGAATTGCAGGTGAACTCGGAAAAACTTTGCATGAAATGCCATACGCTTTTACATCGCCTGAATGGGGAAATGAAAAGGGTATAGACGCGGCTCTGGGATTCAGATTAATGGGCATAAATTCGTATCACTGTGTTGAAGCACAGATCTACGGTTCAAAGAATGTAATCGAATTTCTGAAAGACGGTACAAAGGAGTTGCTCGGTTCAGTTATGTATGTTGATACTGACCCGACTGAACTTGGAAATAAAATTGTTGATGATATAAAAGCCAAAAGAAAAGCTCTTGGCTGGGACTGATTCTCATATAAAAAAGAGAGATTAAAAAGAGAGTTGATAGATATGAAAAAAATAATTTCAGTTCTTACGGCAGGTTTACTTGCATTTTCACTGACATCCTGCGGTAAAAAATCTGATGATTCCGGCGCAATAAAAATCGCCTATCTTCCAATCACCCATTCACTTGCCGTACTTGAAACAGCAGATGAACTTTCAGAACAGACAGGCTTGAAGGTTGAACTTGTAAAGTATGGTTCGTGGAATGAACTAATGGACGCATTAAACTCAGGACGTGTTGACGGAGCATCTGTACTTATAGAACTTGCAATGAAATCAAAGGAGCAGGGAATAGGTCTGAAAGCTGTGGCGCTTGGTCATAAGGACGGAAATGTGCTTATTGCATCTAATGATATTACAGACGCAAGCGAACTCAAAGGAAAAACGATAGCAATTCCCCATAGACAATCATCACATAATATTCTCCTGAACGATGCTCTCGCATCGGCAGGATTGACAATTGACGATGTAAATATTACTGAACTTGCACCGACAGAAATGCCGTCAGCGCTTGCAGGAGGACAGATCGACGGATATTGTGTAGCAGAACCCTTTGGGGCAAAAGCAGTTTCTCTTGGAGCAGGAAAGGTGCTGTTTACTTCGGAAGAGCTTTGGGAAGATTCGCTTTGCTGCGGACTGGTGCTTACAGACAGATTTATTGAAAAACGTGAAAATGACGCAAAGATATTTGTTGAAAGCTATAAACAGGCAGGAAAAAATCTGACAAAAGAAAAGGCTTTGGAAACAGCAGAAAAATATCTGAATCAGGATAAGGACGTTGTGGAACTGTCACTGCAATGGATATCCTATGATGATCTTGATATTACGGAGGAAGATTACGCTGTTCTTACCGAAAAAGTGAGATCATACGGATTGTCTGAAAATCCCCCTTCCTATGAAGATTTTGTGAAAAATAATTTTGATTGAATAGAGTTGGTGAAAATTGAAAAAAATACTTTCTCTGAAAAATGTTATTGTTTCTTTGATTATTTTATCAGCGATATGGCAGTTGATTTTTACTGTCAGTGAATATGATTCTGCGTTGTTTCCGTCACCTTTGCAGTCGTTTCAGGCTTTGGCAGAAATGATTTCAGACGATATACTGATACTGCATATCAAAGCCAGTATATACAGATTTGCAATAGGTTATATCAGTTCGGTAATAGCTGCTGTTTTGCTTGGACTTATACTCGGCAGACTTCCGAAGGTATTTCAATATGTAAATCCGGCATTACAATTGTTCCGTCCAATATCTCCTATGGCTTGGATGCCATTTATCGTGTTGTGGTTCGGTATTGGTGATATTCCTGCAATTGTAATTATCTTTATTGCGGCATTTTTTCCGGTTCTGCTGTCTACCGTTTCGGCAGTTGGTGGTATTGACCCGATTTACCTGAAAGTCTCTGAGAACTTCGGAATACGACAGCCGCAGATAATGTGGAAGGTGATTTTTCCGGCGGCATTTCCGCAGATAGCAAACGGGATTCATCTTGCACTTGGTACGGCATGGGTATTTCTTGTTGCAGGTGAAATGACAGGAGCGCAGTCGGGACTGGGTTATCTTGTAATAGACGCAAGAAATAATCTGCGTGCAGATATACTTTTTGCGGATATTATTGTAATCGGACTGATCGGTCTTATTCTTGACAGTCTTCTGAAAACAGCTGAGAAACAGATTCTTAAAGCGTGGGGAGGTGTAGACTGATGTACATTGAAGTAGAAAACGCCGGAAAAACTTTTTTACAGAACGGCAAAGAATTTACTGCATTTACGGATGTTTCACTTTCCATTGAAAAAGGCGAATTTATCTGTCTGCTTGGACCGTCGGGCTGTGGAAAAAGTACACTTCTTAATGCAATTGCAGGATTTTCTCCGATAACATCAGGAAGCATAAAAATTGACGGCAAAGAGATAAAAGAACCTTCCGTGGAAAATGTAATGATATTTCAGAATTATGGATTGTTTCCATGGAGAACCGTTCAGAAGAATGTGGAACTCGGACTTGAATCTAAAAAGATCTCCAAAGATGAACGCCATAAGATAGCAGATAAATATATTGAACTGGTGGGACTGGAAAATTTTAAGAGATCACATCCACGTCAGCTTTCGGGAGGAATGCAGCAAAGAGTCTCCATAGCAAGAGCATTGGCGGTTGACCCCGAAATTATTTTTATGGACGAACCATTTGGCGCTTTGGATGCAATTACGCGTATGAAATTGCAGGACGATATATTATCCATATCAAAACAGGAAAAGAAAACGATCATTTTTGTTACTCATGATATTGAAGAAGCTGTATTCCTTGCAGACAGAATTGTCATTATGACACCGAATCCCGGAAAAATCAAGAGCGTTGTGACTGTGCCGCTGAAAGGACACAGAGAACGTACCGCCAGCGATTTTTTACAAATTCGTGATAAGATATTTGAACTGTTTAATATGAAACATGAAGAACAAATTGAGTACATCATTTAAAAGCAACAGGTGGTATTCCCAAAATTACTGATGGTGATACAGCCTTTTTAGCAGATCAATTTATATAGATCAGAGGCGTGTTATGAAAATATCGACAAAAGGTAGAAATGCTTTAAAACTTATGCTTGATCTAGCAACCTATGACAACGGGGAACCTGTGAAACTCAGAGATATTGCAAAAAGACAAAATATTTCCGAAAAATATCTCGAACAAATAGTATCCGTTTTGCAGAAAGCCTCATTGGTGAAAAGTTTTAAGGGAGCTAAGGGCGGTTATACTTTACAATATGCACCCGAGAAGTATACTGTTGGATACATTCTGAAAACTGTTGAGGGCGATATGACACCTGTGGATTGTGTCAGTGAAAAAGGTAATGTTTGTGAAAATCGTGCGACTTGTGTTTGTCATCGCCTTTGGGATATGCTTTATTCGGCGATGAACGACGTTCTGGAGAAAATCACCCTGGCAGATATGCTTGAATGGCAGAATGAACTTCTGCTAGATCAATATGTGATATAGTCAGAATTTGTCTGTATAAAAAGCGTGTTTTAGTTAAACTAAAACACGCTTTTTTGTGATTATAGGGAAAATCTATAATCAGTAATAGGATATATGTATTTGACAATTCCTATAGGAATGATATAATTAGTATATAGTAAGAAATACAAAACATTCTGTATAAAAGATAAAGAGGGTGATTTTATGAAACAAATATTATGCTTTGGCGATTCAAATACATTTGGATATATTCCAAAAACTCAAGGCAGATACCCGTGGGGAGTGCGGTGGACGAGTATTTTAAATGAAAATCTCGGACTTGACAAATATCGTATAATAGAAGAAGGATTGGTCGGAAGAACTACAATTTTTGAAGATCCGCTGAGAGACGGACGATGCGGTGTGAAATCGCTTCCGAATATTCTGGAAACTCATACGCCTGTTGATGTAGTGATCATAATGCTTGGCACAAATGACTGCAAGACGGTTTACGGTGCATCGGCAGAGGTCATTGGCAAGGGAATTTCAAAACTGATAAGACAGATTCGTGCAAATACAAAAACAAGCGAGATACTGATAATTTCACCCATTCATCTTGGAAATCACGTATGGCGAAGCGAATATGATCCGGAATTTTCTGCTGAATCTATTATTGTTTCGGAAAAATTGTCATCTGTTTATCAGAAGATATGCAAAAAGGAAAATGTACATTTTCTGGACGCAGCTATTTATGCAAACCCCAGCAATGAAGATCAGGAGCATTTAAATGCAGAAGGACATAACTTGCTTGCTCATGCGATTTTGAATAAAGTTTATGAAATTGAGAAAAAGGCGGTGTGATAATGACGGAAATAATATGGTACGGCAGAGGGGGACAGGGAGCTTTTACAGCGGCAAAGCTCTTAGGCGCAGCTTATTCGTTAAATGGCGATTTCTATTACTCTCTTGCTTTCCCTTCTTTCGGTCCTGAACGCAGAGGAGCACCTGTAAGGGCGTTTACAAAGCTCGATGCAAAGTCAATTCTTGATAGGAGTGAAACGGAAAAAGCGGATTATATTGTTATTCTCGATGAAACTCTTTACAGCGATCCGCTGAAAAATCTTCTGAAACTGGGCGGCAGGATCATCGTGAATACGAAGCATAAAATAAGTGATGAGGTATATTCCTTTGACGGCAGTTCAATTTCCGATTCCTTGCATCTTCCCACAGTAAATACGGTAATGCTTGGAGCAATCTCAGAAATTTCCGGAATCGTAACGATAGAAAATCTAAATGATGCGATCGAATCATATATGCCGGTACGTATACAGGATAAAAATAAACAAGCGACAATTGCTGTAAAGGAGGCATTCAGATGAAACCATATCTCCGAGAAAAGAAAACGTTCGGATTCGATGAAACACCCGAAAATACGGCATTTGAGGCAGGTTATCTGGTAACGGTGAACAGCGGCTGGAGAAGTATAAAACCTGTAATAAATGCTGAAAAATGCGTGGGCTGTATGCAGTGCTATCTTTACTGTCCAGACGGAGTTATTTCCGTAGAAAATAAAAAGGCACAGATAGATTACGACTTCTGCAAGGGCTGTGGAATTTGCAGTAAAATATGCAAACTGAATGCAATAGAAATGGAGGCGGAAAGGTAATGGCAAAAAAATTTTTATCGGGTGATGAAGCCTTTGCCGAGGGTGTAAGGCTCGCAAGACCTCAGGTCATTTCTGCTTATCCCATAACGCCCCAGACAATCGTTGTGGAACGTCTTTCGGAAATGGTCGAGGAGGGAAGTCTTGAATCTGAATTTATTCACGTTGAATCGGAGCATTCCGCACTGTCCTGTGCTATAGGTGCAAGTGCAGTCGGTGCAAGAACGTTCACGGCGACTTCCTCTCAGGGATTGCTCTACATGGCGGAATGCCTGCCCTATGCAGCAGGAGGACGTTTCCCTATTGTGATGATGAATGCGAACCGTTCCACCGCATTGCCGTGGAATATTTACGGCGACCAGCGTGACAGCATCTCACAACTTGACAGCGGCTGGATTCAGGCGTATGCGGAGAATGCTCAGGAGGGACTTGACTTTGCACTTATGAGCTATTATATTGCGGAACACAAGGATATTTCCACTCCGTTTATGGTGAATTTGGACGGATTTGTGCTGACTCATACATACGAAACGGTTGATGTTCCAACGCAGGAGCAGGCGGACACTTTTCTTCCGGCATACGAAACTGAAAATGAGCTCGACATAGATGTTCCTAAAAATCTTGCTTTTTCGGCAGGTCCGGAACACAATTATATTTTCAAATATAAGGAGCATCAGGCACTTTTAAGAGCAAAATCAGTCATTGCAGAAGCAGAGAAAAAATTCGCTGAAATATTCGGCAGACAATACGGCGGACTTCTTGAAACTTATCTCACAGACGATGCTGATTATATATTGATAACCCTCGGAAGTATCACCGGACTTTGCCGTGAAATAGCCGATTCTCTGCGGTCGAAAGGCAAAAAAGTTGGAGTTGTAAGACTTCGTTATATACGTCCTTTTCCGACAGAGGAGCTTGCTGCGGCAGTCAAAGATGCCAAAGCAGTCGGAGTTCTTGAAAAAGATATTTCATTCGGCAATGAGGGTACGATTTTTACCAATGTAAACTCGGCATTGTTCCGATCGGGGATAAATATTTCGTCCTATAATTTTATCGGCGGACTGGGTGGAAAAAATATTTCTCATGAGGATATAGCAGAAATATTTGATCGCATTGAAAATGGTGCAGAGCCTGTCAATTTTATTGGAATCGAGGTGAGCGGAGGATGAACGTAACGGCTAAAGATTTGTGTAAGGACGAATTTTTTTACGGTCACAAAGCCTGTGCAGGCTGCGGTGGAAGTCTTGCAGTAAGAAACGCATTAAAGGTGCTTGGCAGTAATGCTTTTGCGGTTTTGCCGGCGGGATGTATGTCGGCGGTTGGATTCAATTTTCCTCAGCTTTGTTTTGCGAATAATGCGATAATCTCCACATTTGCAGGTACTGCATCTATGTTGACAGGCGTTGAAGCAGGGCTTCGTGCAAAGGGTATCACAGACTTCACGGCGGTAGGCTTTGCAGGTGACGGAGGTACGGCAGACATCGGAATACAAGCACTTTCGGGGGCTATCGACAGAGGCGATAATATTCTCTATATCTGCTACGACAATGAAGCATACATGAACACGGGAATCCAAAAAAGCGGACTTACTCCCTTTGGTGCAAAAACTACAACAACTCCGTCCGGACAGAATATCCACGGAAATATACGCCCAAAAAAGAATATGTTTGAGATCGTATCCGCACATGATATTGCATACGCAGCTACGGCAACCATAGGCTATATGGAGGATTTTTTGACAAAGGTCAAGAAAGCATCTGAGATAAAGGGTACGAAATATATTCACGTTATCGCACCTTGTCCTATCGGCTGGGGAATCCCTGTGAGCGATACGGTTGAAATTGCCCGTGAAATTGTTGACTGCGGACTTTGGTATCTTGCAGAATACGAAAACGGCGAATTTATCCTGAACCGTGATCCAAAGCAGTTTACATATGTTTCGGAATATCTGAAAAAACAGGGAAGATTCAAGCATCTTACAGATGATGATATAAATTTAATTATAAATTCCAGAGATGAAAAGTGGAATAAAATCCGCAGCAACTGGAAATACAGAAAGGATTGATAATAATGTCATACAAAAAATATTGGAATGAGGAAATTGAGACTATCAGCAGGGGAGACCTTGAGAAATTACAGCTTGAACGGCTCAAGGAAATAGTGAAATTCTCCTATGAAAATTCACCATATTACAAGCGTTCATTTGATGAAGCAGGAGTAAAGCCGGAGGATATTCAGCAACTTTCAGACCTTGCGAAGTTTCCGTTCATCAATAAGCAGACGGAGCGTGATACGCAGGGTGTAGGTTCATTTCTTGGTGAACTTGCAGCAGTTCCGGAGGAGGATGTTGTGTTCATTTCCACATCGACAGGTTCGACCGGAGTTCCTACCATGAGTCCCTTTACAAAACAGGATTTTGACGAATTTCAGGATACGGAAAGCCGCTGGTTCTGGCAGATTGGAATGAGATCCAACGACAGATACGTTCACGCTCTGAATTTCTCCTTGTATGTGGGAGGTCCTGATGTTATCGGAGCGCAGAATTTGGGTGCGCTGTGTATCTGGGGCGGAACTCTTCCAAGCGAAAGACTGCTCTACATTTTGAAAACATATCAGCCTACAATTCTTTGGACCAGTCCGTCATACGCATGGCAGCTTGGTGAAAAGGCGCTTAAAAGCGGCATTGACCCCAAAAAAGACCTCTCAATCAAGAAGATTATCGTTGCAGGAGAGCTTGGCGGTTCTATTGACGCTACAAGAAAGGCTATCGAGGACTTGTGGGGTGCGGAATTATACGATTTCTATGGACTTTCTGATATTTTCGGTGCTTGTGCCGCAATGTGCGATGCCAAAGATGGACTGCATATCTGTGAAGACCAGATTCTTGTGGAAACTGTCGACCTCCATACGGGCGAGATACTTCCTCCTGGTTCAGTTGGTGAGCTTGTATTTACTACGCTCCGCAAAAAGGCAAGACCGATGATTCGATTCCGCACAGGCGATATCGGCTGGATAGATAATACGCCATGCTCATGCGGACGCACTCACGGCAGAATACATATCAACGGCAGAAAGGACGATATGTTTATCGTTTCCGCAGTTAATGTTTTCCCAAGCGATATTGAAGCTGTTATCCGAGATTTGAAAGGTATTACAGGAGAGTATCTTATCCGAATCTTCGAGAAGGATTATACTTGCAAGTACTCGGTTGAAATTGAAAAAACAGCGGATAATCCAAAGACTGACGAAGAAATTGCTGCCGAAGTTTCAGCAGCTCTGAAAGCAAGGATTGGCGTTAAGCCTTACGATGTGACAGTACATCCTGACGGTGGTCTGGACACTCGTTCGGAGCATAAATCCAGAAGAATTATTGACGAAAGAAAATTAGATTATACTATTTAATGGAGGTGCATTATGCCTGAACTTTCCGGAAGAACGGCGAATTTTACCGATTCTGTGATACGTCGTATGACGAGGATTTCCAATCAATACGGAGCGGTAAATCTGTCCCAGGGATTCCCTGATTTTGAGCCGCCGAAGGAGATATTACAGCGGCTTGCCGAGGTGACTAAAGAGGATTTTCATCAGTACTCAATAACCTGGGGCGCACAGAATTTCCGTGAAGCTCTTGCTGAAAAGCATGAGCATTTCACTGGAATGAAAATTGACCCAAACAGCGAAATCGTTGTGACTTGCGGCAGTACCGAAGCAATGATGGCGGCGATGATGTCTGTTACAAATCCTGGAGATAAGGTGATAGTATTCTCACCGTTTTATGAGAATTATGGTGCAGATACAGTTCTTTGCGGTGCAGAGCCAATTTATGTTCCGCTGATTCCGCCAACCTTTTCTTTTGATGCAGATGTTCTGGAGGAAGCGTTCAGGCAGAATCCGAAAGCCTTGATTTTATGTAATCCTTCCAATCCATGCGGAAAGGTATTTACATATAACGAGCTGAAAATTATTGCTGACCTTGCAGAAAAGTATGATACGTTTGTGATTACCGACGAGGTGTACGAGCATATTGTCTATGCTCCACATAAGCATACTTATTTCTCAACTCTGCCTGGCATGAAAGATCGAACTATTTCCTGCGGTTCTCTTTCAAAGACCTATTCTATTACAGGTTGGCGGCTGGGTTATGTTATTGCGACTCCTCATATCATTGAGACCGTAAAAAAAGTCCACGATTTTCTTACTGTAGGAGCTGCTGCTCCGTTGCAGGAGGCTGCTGTTACGGGACTTCGATTCAGCGACGATTATTATGCTGATTTGCAGCTTAAATATACGGAAAAGCGTGATTTTTTTATTGATGGACTTGACCGTTTGAAAATTTCCCATACAACTCCGGAGGGTGCATATTATGTGCTTCTGGATATATCAGAATTCGGCTATGACAGCGATGTTGAGTTCTGTGAGAAGCTTGCAAGAGAAGTAGGCGTTGGAGCTGTTCCCGGCTCAAGCTTTTTCAAAGAACCTGAAAACCGTTACATAAGAATGCATTTTGCAAAGAAAAATCAGACTCTTAATGAAGCCCTGAACAGACTTGATAGTTTCAGAGAGAAAATGCTAATATAAAAAATATATAAGGTATTACTTCCGATGATGGCAACAAAAATATATAAAAAAATTTCAGAAATAAAAGATAAACCTGAAATGCCGGATTCAAAAAAAGCAGCAAAACTTAAACTGATATCAGATGTAAAAGAATATTGCAGAAATCATTCGATAAAAAGTGCAGTTCGATTCTTTCATATATGCCGTAATACAGTCAGAAATCACATAAGGAATGAATTTGAAGAATTGAAGAATTATAATTTTCTGACTGTAAAACGATGTGTTATTGCATCAAAATCCGAAATAATAAAATCAAACTCGTCAAACATGTTATGTTTGGTAGATGTAGTCTGCCTTTTCTCAAAGCTAAGATTATTCTGCCTTTACCTCTTGTAGACTACTTTTTGGATGAACCTATTAAAGAGGATACAAATTATTACAAATGCATATTACCTAATACAACAATATTTCAATATAACCAGTAAATTTTTAAGTCCAAAAAGCTTTGTAATGATTTAAGAAATCCTGATATAAAGCGAGATACTCCTAATAAAGAAATAACTTAATTCGAATAGAGCAAAGCTGATGTTTCCGAAAAAATTGTAGACATCGGCTACATTTTTATAATTATATTAATTGAAAATCATAAT
>DETU01000098.1:31392-31764 GCA_002362175.1 Ruminococcus sp. UBA3280 | reverse complement strand
TGTTGAAACTGTTGAAAACTTTTTTGATTAAAATTATATACATAATTTTTCTCTTTGTTATAGATAAATTTCTGTAATTCATTATTTTAACTTGATTGTGGAAAACCTGTTGAAAGACTGTTAGTTTAGTGTGGAAAACTACCTGAAAAACAGTGCTTTTTTGTACACAGAAAATAGTGATTTTGTTTACAACTTTTTTGTGATAATTCTGTGAAAACAGGGACTGTTGAAACTGTTGAAACTGTTGAAAGATTTTTTAATCAATTGTCACTAAAATGGCATTTTGTAAAGATATATGCCGTGTTCATATTTTTAAAATCAACCAAATCAAAAGGTGCAATTTCTGTGGAAAACCTGTTAGTTTAGTGTTGA
>DETU01000098.1:15877-31105 GCA_002362175.1 Ruminococcus sp. UBA3280 | reverse complement strand
GAAAACCTGTTAGTTTAGTGTTGAAAGATTGTGGAAAACTTTTTGAGTAAATCAAATAACAGCCTTCAAAAAAATTATACGAATAATGCACAAAAGTGTACTTTTGAAAATTGTTGAAAATTTTTTGTTGAAAACTCACCTTTTTTAACATGATATTTCACCTTAAATTACCAAATAAAGCTATAAACCTGTTCTTCAATCGACTGTTGAAAACCTGTTAGTTTAGTGTTGAAAGATTGTGGAAAACTACCCCAAAACTATATAAAAGCAAATTGATTATAAATTTATACCAATTACACTGATTAATAAATAGTGTACTAATTAAAATTTTTACGGTTTGCCTTTATCCTTGATATTTTTGATGATGTCATTGACCAAATTTTGTAAGTTGGGGTCTTTTTTCATAGCGTCAGAAACGCTTGTAACAGAGTAGACAATAGTTGAGTGGTCACGACCGCCGAATTCAGTTCCGATTGTTGCAAGAGGCATCTGTGTGATTTCCCTGACAACATAGATAGCAACTTTTCTTGCTATTGATATTTGTGCAGAACGTTTATTAGAGCGTAAATCGTCGGGGGAAACGCCGTAAACAGAGGAAACTTCCGAAATAATCTTTTCAACGGTAATCGGGATTGGCTGTTCATTCGTGAGAACATCTCTTATTACGCTTTGTGCCATTGAAATTGTTATTGGACTTCCTGCAAAGTGATTGAGTGCTTTAAGTCTCATTACTGCTCCTTCAAGCTGTCTGATATTCGACTTGAGACGGTTTGCCATAAATTCAGCGACTTCTCCGGGCATTCTGAGGTCTAAAAGTTCAGATTTCCTGTTTATGATAGCGAGACGTGTTTCATAGTCAGGTGCGGAAATATCGGCAATAAGACCGCCTTCAAATCGGGTTATAAGTCGTTTTTCGAGTGTCTGAAGTTCTTTCGGTGCTTTATCCGAGGTGATGACAATCTGTCTGCCCTCCTGATGAAGCTTATAGAAGGTATGGAAAAATTCTTCCTGCATACGTTCCTTGCCGACGAAGAACTGAATGTCGTCAATCAGCAGAATATCGGCATTTCTGTACTTTTCATGAAAGTCAGAAATAAGCTTGTCGCTGAGTGAGCTTACAAGGTCGTTTCCGAAAGTTTCACTTGTAACATAGACTATATTGAGATTAGGGTGATTTTTTCTTACTTCATTGGAAATTGCGGTTATAAGGTGGGTTTTGCCCATTCCCGAAGGTCCGTATATAAAAAGCGGATTATATTCGGGAACTTTTTTCTCACCGCAGTTTTTGGCAACGGATTTACAGCACGCAAGAGCAAATTCGTTTGAACGTCCCTGAATGAAAGTGTCGAATGTGTAGTCATAGTTTGCAAATTTGTATGTCTGCTGGAGTTCGGCGTGTTTCTGGTCAAGTTCGTCGTTTGTAAGAACATTGATTCTTGAAGCCTGTTCTGATTCAACGTTGATTATTATATTCACATTCAGTCCGAGAAGGGTAAGAAATGCCTCTTTTAATATCGAGCTGTACGTTGACATAACAATTCCCCGCTGAAAGCCTGTCTGGATTTTAAAAACGGCATCTGCACCGTCAAAGCTGACGGGTTTCAATGGGTCAATCCATGTTTTAAGACCTATTGCGGGAATTTTGTTGTTTTCAAGGCAGTATTTTTTTACATTTTCAAAAACTTCCTCAAATGAGTTCATATTTAACCTCCATTTCATTTTTTCAGCACCTTTTAAAGCAGAATCCGTGCGTGCTTCAGTCTGCTTTTTGGGGTACTGAAAGAGGGTAAAAAAAGATTTTCCCTCTTATTATAATGTATACTCTATTATAACATATTACGGCTGAAAATGCAAGGGGTTTTGACGCTTAAAATGAAGAAAAAAAGTACGTTTTTCATATGGTTTTTCAACATTGTGTGGAAAACTTTGTTGAATAAACAGCAGATATTCATGAATTTGAAAATGTTAAGAAAAATGAATTTCCAATAACCGAAAACAGCCCTCCGAAAAAAGTGTTTTCAACAGTTTCAACTGCGGTCTTGTGGATAAATTTTCGGAAAAAATCATTTCATGCATTGAAAAATTATAATTTATGCCATAAATGACAAGGAATGATTTATTATTTATTGGTAAAAAAATATGAAAATATCTGAAATATGAAAAGAATTTCTTAAACTGCTTGACAGGATTGTTTTTTTGTTATATAATAATCAAGTGTAATGCGGTATATGCTTGTATTACTTTAGTTTTTTGTTAATCAGGACAACGGGAGTTGTTCCTATATACATTTCGCAGAGAGGAGGAACTGAATATGAAAAGAACATATCAGCCTAAAAAGCTCCACAGAAAGAAGGAGCATGGTTTTATGAAAAGAATGGCTACTAAGAACGGCAGAAAGGTTTTAGCTCGTAGAAGATCTAAGGGCAGAGCAAGATTAACTCACTGACGAGGCTGACCACAAAATCTATTTTTGTGGTCTTTTTTGTTAAATGACCTATTTTCTATCAGAAGGACGGCTTTTCGTCCTGCTTTTAAAGGTATTATTATGCTTTATACGGAAATTCTTAACGATAACAGAGATTTTTTGGCACTTTACAGAAAAGGAAAGTTTGCCGCATCAAAGTATTCGGTAATATACGTAAAACCAAACGGCAGACCTTTTAACCGATTCGGTATTACCGCAGGCAAGAAAGTCGGCAATGCCGTTTGCAGAAACAGAGCAAAAAGGCTTATCAGGCTTGCATACAGAAACGTTGAAATAAAGCTTCCTGTCGGCATGGATATTGTCATTGTCGCAAGAAGTCCGATATGCTGTATAAAATCTCAGGAATATTGCAGGTATATGGAAAAATACGGTGTTTCCGAAATCATAGGAATGTATGAAAAATTCTTTTCGGATAAAGAGCTTATATGAAATTTATTATTATTTCTCTGGTTAAATTCTACAGGAGATTTATTTCTCCGCTTTTTCCGCCGTGCTGTAAATATTATCCTACGTGCAGTACATATGCACTGACCGCCGTTGAACGTTTCGGAGCTTTCAGAGGCTCACTCCTTGCAATATGGAGAATACTGCGTTGCAATCCGTGGTCTTTGGGCGGTATTGACCATGTTCCCGAAAAATTTACTTTCAAGGTGAAAAAATATGATTATTCCTGCGGAGATTACTGCTGTATGCCGCATAATGATGATGACAACAAAAATTGAGAGGTATTGAAATTGAATTCACTTTATGACATTATCGGGGTCCCTTTCGGATATCTGATGTATCTTATTTATTCCCTTTGCCATAATTACGCTTTTGCGATTATTATTTTTACGGTAGTTACAAAACTCCTGCTTTTCCCTGTAAACTATCATACTCAGAAAAGTTCGGCACGTATGCAGCTGCTTAATCCGAAAATGGAAAAACTGAGGAAAAGCTTTGCAAGCAATCCGCAGAGACTTCAGGAAGAACAGCAGAAACTCTATCAGCAGGAAGGTATAAACCCCATGGGTTCGTGTCTGCCCGCATTTGTACAGATGTTCCTGCTTTTCGGTGTAATCGACGTTGTTTACAAGCCGATTACCCATATTCTGCATATATCCAAGAATGTGAGACAGGCTGCTTTCAATATAGCCGTACAGCTTGACGGAAGCAGTGCATATGATTTCAAATCACTGAGAAGCGAACTTGTAACCATGGAACAGCTTGACAAGCACGCTGATAAATTCAGCGGTCTTGCAGAAAATTTCGCAAGCAGAGTTAACGAATTTAACGAACACTATACAATTTTCGGTGCGAATCTCGGAAAAATCCCTGAATTTCACCCTGAAACATGGAATGCAGAAGCTGTAATATTGTTCTGTATTCCTTTCCTTGCAGGTCTTGCACAGCTTGTCCAGTCGATTTACAGTCAGGTTCATCAGAAAAAGACAAACCCTCAGATGCAGGGCGGCGGTTGTATGGCAGTAATGATGTACATTATGCCGATTTTATCGGTTGTTTGGGCTTTTGCACTTCCTGCCGGTATCGGTTTCTATTGGATTTGGTCATCACTCTTTTCTTTTTTCATTAATCTCGGTCTTAACCACTATTTCACACCTGAACGTACTGAAAAGATAAACGAGAAGGAAAAGGAAAAGGCAAGAATATATGCCGAAAAACACCCCGAAAAGAAAACTTTCATGCAGAGAATGCTTGAACAGCAGGCAGCACTTGAACAGCAACAGAACGGCGGTTCAGGTTCAGGCGGGAACAAGGTTTCACGTTCCGAAATGAACAAGCAGAACCGTGACAAAATAAAGGAAGCACGCAGACGTATGGCTGAAAAATACGGCGAAGAATACGATGAAAACGATGACGGAGAAGAATAATTCCGTCAGGGAGGTATTAAAATGACAGAAATTTTTACAGCTAAAACTGTTGAGGAGGCAAAGAAGCTTGCCGCCGCAAAGTTTGGCAAGAATATTAAAAATATTAAATTTGAAATAATTGAGGAAGCAAGAAAAGGTATTCTCGGTATAGGTGCAAAAGACGCAAAGGTTAAGGCAGTTTATATCGAAAAGCCTGTTTCGGAAGTTAAAAAGGAAACAAAGCCTGAAATCAGAGAGGTAAAATCGGAACCTGTTAAAACAGAATCCGACGGAAAAATTGCAGAAGAAGAAAAACAGGCTTTAAATGCCCCTGAAATGCCGTCCGAAGTTCAGGAATGTAATTACATTACCCAACCTTCTGAAACGCCTGAAAACGTAACTGAGGCTTTAGCAGAGCCGTCTGTTGAAACTGTTGAAAAAAATAATGCCGAAAATGATAAAGCGGAAGAAAGTGACGACGATTATTCTATTGATAATTTCACTCTCATAGAAGATGAGTTGCTTATGAATCCGAAAGTAAAACTTGCTCTTGATTATATCACAAGTATTTTGAGGGCAATTGACATTGATGCCGAATACCGTGTTTATCAAAATGAAACTGGTGCGGTAATCAACATTGAGAGTAACAACAACGGTACTATCATAGGCAGACGTGGTGAAACTCTTGATTCAATACAGTATCTCTGTTCCATTATCGCAAACAAGGGCGACAAGGACTACTTCCGTATTACCATTGACTGTCTCGGATATCGCAACAAGAGAAAGGAAACTCTTGAACAGCTTGCGGCAAAGGTTGCAAAATCGGTACTGCGGACAGGTCGTTCACAGCCTCTTGAGCCTATGAATCCATACGAAAGACGTGTTATTCATTCCGCTATATCGGCTATTGACGGCGTTTCCTCACGTTCTGTAGGTGAAGAACCTTACAGAAAGATTATTATTTCTTCAAATCATCCGAATCCGAGAAATAATAACAACAGACGACGTGACCGCCGTGACGGTCAGAAAAATGACAGAAGAAACAGCCGTCCGAAAAATCATGACAACAATAATTTTGAGAGAAAAAAAGTAGACCTCTCCACAAGCTTTGAAAAGGATTACAAGCGTCCGAAGCCGGAGGACGCTATCGAGGGCGGTCTTTACGGTAAAATAGAACTTTGATATTTTACGGGATTCTGCAAAATGCGGAATCCCGATACAGAAATTTTTCAACGGCAAAACTGCCGTTGTTTTTTTAGGAGTGATTTTTTTGTCAACTATTGCTGCTGTTTCAACTCCGAATGCTCCCGGAGGAATAGCTGTTATAAGAATTTCGGGAAAAGATGCACTGAATGTTGCAGATAAGATTTTTACGCCTGTCGGAAGTAAAAGCGTAAAGGATATGGAGGGTTATACCTGTGCTTACGGTGTCGCCCACGACAACGGTGAACGTCTTGACGACTGTATACTTACTGTTTTCCGTGAACCCCACAGTTATACGGGGGAAAATATAGCGGAAATATCCTGCCACGGTGGGCTTTATGTTACTAAGCGGATTCTGCGTACTGCTCTTAAAAACGGTGCAGAAAACGCAGAAGCAGGTGAATTTACAAAGAGAGCCTACCTCAACGGAAAACTTGATTTGACTCAGGCGGAAGCGGTTATGGACATTATTTCCGCAAAAGGTGAACGTGAACTTAAAATGGCTGAAAATCTCCGTGGCGGTGTAGCTTTCAAAAAAGCAAAATCATGTTCGGGTAAACTTATGAAGATTCTCGGTGACCTTGCTGCATGGGCGGATTATCCCGAGGAGGATATTCCTGAAGTCGAACCTGAAAATTTATGTGCAGAACTTGAAAAAATCGAGAAAGAACTTTCTTCTCTCATCGAAAATTATGACTGCGGAAGAATATTACGTGAGGGTGTTTCAACTGCTATAGTAGGCAGACCAAACGTCGGAAAATCAACCCTTTTCAACTGTCTGAGTGGTTGTGAAAGAAGTATTGTAACCGATATTGCAGGCACTACACGGGACGTTGTTGAAGAATCGGTCAGGCTGGGGGATATTACTCTGCGTCTTGCCGATACCGCAGGAATCCGTGAGACTGATGACGTTATTGAGGGAATCGGCGTTGACATTGCTGAAAAACTTATTGATTCTTCGGAATTGATTATTGCGGTTTTTGATGGAAATTGTCCGCTCACCGAGGACGATTTGAATTTGATTAAAAAACTTAATAATAAAAAATGCATTGCTGTAATCAATAAAAGTGACCTCGGAATTTTTACTGATACTTCTGAAATCGAAAAATATATTAAACATATAGTATATTTATCGGCAAAAGAAAATGACGGGATTGAAAGGCTTCAGTCTGCTGTTGAGTTGATTTTTGAAATGAATGAAAATTCTTTTTTATCGGCTGTTGCTGTGAATGAACGTCAGAAACAATGTATTGATTCGGCCCTTATGTGTGTTGAATCGGCTGTTTCTGCAATTAAAAACGGTGAATTTCTTGACGCTGTAAATGTGCTTATTGACGAAGCAGAACAGAATTTACTTAGCTTAACGGGTGAAAAAGTTACAGATGCAGTTGTTGACGAGGTCTTTTCAAGATTCTGTGTCGGAAAATAATGTTCCACGTGGAACATTCTGGAGGTGGCTATTATGTCATATAAAATGGGAAGTTTTGATGTTGCTGTAGTCGGGGCAGGTCATGCAGGAGTGGAGGCAGCTCTTGCCGCCGCAAGACTTGGCTGTAAAACCGTTATGTTTACAATATCTCTTGACCAGATTGCAAATATGCCCTGTAATCCGTCAATCGGCGGTACTGCAAAAGGGCATCTTGTAAGGGAGATTGACGCTCTCGGTGGTGAAATGGGAAAAGGTGCGGACAAATGTTTTATTCAAAGCCGTATGCTTAACCGTGGAAAAGGACCTGCTGTACACAGTCTCAGAGTGCAGGCAGACCGTGTTATGTATCATGACTATATGAAGAATGTCTGTGAAAAACAGCGTAATCTTTATGTTAAACAGGCTGAAATAGCTGAAATTATAGTTGAGGACAGAAAAATCACAGGTGTTGTTACTTCTCTTGGTGCTGAATATGCGGTAAAAGCCGTAATAATTGCGACGGGAACGTACCTGAAAGGTAAAATTCATATAGGTGAAGTTTCATATGAAAGTGGTCCTGATTCGGCACTTCCGAGCAAATATCTTTCACAAAGCCTTATTGAAAATGGTGTTGAACTCCGTCGTTTCAAGACAGGTACTCCGTGCCGTGTGAATAAGAGAAGCATAAATTTTGACATTATGGAACGTCAGGACGGCGATGCAAAAATAGTGCCGTTTTCATTTGAAACTCCTGTTGATAATCTTGAAAATAAGGTCAGCTGTTATGTGACTTATACAAATAGTAAAACGCATGAAGTTATTCTTGCAAACCTTGACAGGTCACCGCTTTATTCGGGAAGAATAGAGGGAGTAGGTCCGAGATACTGTCCGTCTATCGAGGACAAAATAGTTCGTTTTTCCGACAAGCCGAGACATCAGCTTTTTGTTGAACCCATGGGAATGTCAACAGAAGAATATTATTTACAGGGTATGTCGTCGTCGCTTCCCGAGGACGTTCAGCTTTCTTTTCTGCGTACAATTGACGGATTGGAGGACGTTGAGATTATGCGTCCGGCATATGCGATTGAGTACGACTGCTGTGACCCTACACAGCTTTCAGGTACACTTGAATTTAAAAAGATAAGCGGTCTTTACGGGGCGGGACAGTTCAACGGCAGTTCAGGCTATGAGGAAGCGGCGGCACAGGGAATAGTGGCAGGAATAAATGCCGCTCTCAAAATCAAGAAACGTGAGCCGATGATTCTTGACCGTGCAAGTTCATATATAGGAACGCTTGTTGACGACCTTGTAACGAAAGGCTGTTCAGACCCCTACCGCATGATGACTTCAAGAAGTGAGTATAGACTTATTCTCCGTCAGGACAACGCCGACCAGCGTTTAACACCGATTGGCTACAGAATCGGACTTATCAACGAGGCAAGATATAATAAACTCAATGAAAAAATCCGCATTGTTGAGGAAGAAATAAAGCGTGTGAGAAGTCTGAACATTGCACCGGGTGACAGGCTCAATAATTTTCTTGATAAAATGGGTACTGCTCCGATTTCGACGGGCTGTAAGCTTGCCGATTTGATACGCCGTCCACAGCTTAATTACAGTATTCTTGCACCTTTTGATGAGGAACGTCCGCATCTTTCAGACGAAATTGCCGAACAGGTTGAATTACAGATAAAGTACGAGGGTTATATATCAAAACAAATGGCACAGATTGAACAGATGAGAAAGTACGAATCAAAGAAACTTCCTGAAAATACAG
The DNA here is from genome assembly GCA_002362175.1 of Ruminococcus sp. UBA3280. Taxonomy (GTDB): domain Bacteria; phylum Bacillota; class Clostridia; order Oscillospirales; family Ruminococcaceae; genus Ruminococcus. The sequence continues at coordinate 22,382 of DETU01000098.1, read as the reverse complement.
ATTATAATACGGTACACGGTCTGAGACTGGAGGCAATTGAAAAGCTCAACAAGATTCAGCCTGCTTCAATCGGACAGGCTTCAAGAATTTCAGGTGTTTCACCTGCTGATATATCGCTGATTACCGTATGGCTTCAGCACGAAACGGAGGACGGAAATGCTTCCTGAATATGATTTCTGTGCGTCAGCTTTTCAACATTTCGACATTGAATTGTCGAAAACTCTCTATCAAAAGCTTGATATTTATGCGGAGTTTCTTGTGGAGTACAATAAAAATGTAAATCTTACGGCGATAACAGACCCCGAAGAAATTCTTTACAAGCATTTTATTGACAGTATTCTTCTCGCAAAGTATGCGGATATTCCTGAAAATGTCTGTCTTATTGACGTTGGAACGGGTGCGGGATTTCCGTCTGTACCACTGAAACTTTTCCGTCCCGATATTAATATAACGCTTCTTGACAGTCTTAATAAGCGAATAATTTTTTTGCAGATTCTTTGTGAAAAGCTTGGAATCAGTGCGGAATTTATTCACGAACGTGCTGAAACAGCAGGAAAAATGCCTGAATACAGGGAAAAATTTGATGTATCATGTGCAAGAGCAGTGGCGAATATGTCAGTTTTAAGTGAAATGTGCCTACCGTTTGTAAAGGTGGACGGTATTTTCACAGCCATGAAAGGTCCTAATGAAGATATTTCCGCAGGAAATAATGCCGTTCAGCTTCTCGGCGGAAAAATTGAGAGACAGTCTGAATATGATGTTGCAGGAGAAGGGCGGAAAGTGGTAATTGTAAAAAAAATATCGCACACACCGACAAAATACCCAAGAAACAGCAGTCAAATTAAGAAAAAAACTTTATAAATTTAAGATATTGTGTCGTAAAAACCGTTGATTCATAGAAAATCAGCGGTTTTTTTGTGTAGTAATTATTTCCCATAAGTGATAGAATTGATTTACAGGGAAAATATTCCCGAGTAATTATGTGAGGAAAAGAAAATGGCAGGATTTTTAAATTTTACTAAAGAAAAACTCGTAAATAAAGTAATCGAAATTGAAGTTGACATGATTATTCCCAATCCCAACCAGCCGAGAACAGAATTTCAGGATTCAGAAATTTCCGCATTGGCAGAATCAATATTACAAAATGGTATTTTACAGCCTCTTTCAGTGAGAAGATGCGGAGATGTTTTTGAATTGATAGCAGGAGAAAGACGGCTGAGGGCTGCAAAAATGTGCGGATTTACTGTTGTACCGTGCATTGTTCATGAAATCAATGACAGAAATTCCGCTATTCTTGCACTGGTAGAAAATATTCAAAGACAAGATTTGTCCTTTTTTGATGAAGCTTCGGCAATTGAGAAACTCATTACATATTACGGAATGACACAGGAGGACGCAGCCGCAAAGCTCGGTAAAGCACAGAGTACCATTGCAAATAAACTGCGTCTTTTGCGTCTTACTTCTGAAGAAAAGGAATTAATTGTAAAATTCAATCTTACAGAACGTCATGCAAGAGCATTGCTTAAACTTGCCAGTCCTGCCGACAGACTGGACATTCTTGAAAAGATAGTTAAGAATAATCTCAATGTTGAACGTACAGAGCATATGATTGAGGAGTATATGGGAAATCAGAGGGAAAAGGCAAGTTATAAAAAGAGGTCAAAAGTTTTTCAGAATGTGAAGATGTTCGTAAATACAATAAACAAGGCAGTTGAAACAATGCAGTCGGCAGGAATTAATGCAGATGCAAAGAAGATTCAGAATGAGGACTATATAGAATACCGTGTGCGTATTCCGATTCAGAAAGCAAAGTGATTTAAATTGTTCCACGTGAAACATTTTTGCGTGGAACTTTTTTATTCTTCAATTGTTCCACGTGGAACATAATTATTTACAATATCTATTTACAAAGCGTTTCAAAAGTGATATAATATTAAATATAAAAAACGAAAGGAAGAATCCTATGAGCAAAATAATTGCGGTGGCAAATCAGAAAGGCGGAGTAGGAAAATCCACTACTGCCGTTAATCTTGCTGCTTATCTTGGTTCAAGAGGCTTTAATGTTCTTTGCATTGATTCTGACCCGCAGGGTAACACTACTACTGCTTTTGGAGTGAAAAAGAAATCTGTCCGTGCTTCAACGTATGATATTCTCACAGGTAAAATACGTATTCAGGACGCTATTGTTGAAACGGAATTCAGCAATGTTTCCATAGTTCCTGCAACCGAATCACTCGCAGGTTGTGAAATCGAACTTATAAATTATGAAAACAGAATGAAGCGTCTTAAAATGCAGGTGCTGACCTGCCGTGAAGATTATGACTACATATTCATTGACTGTCCTCCTGCTTTGGGACTGGTGACTATCAATGCACTTGTTGCCTGTGATACAATAATTGTCCCTATGCTTGCAGAATTTTTTGCACTTGAAGGTCTCTCACAGCTTGTAAATACAATAAAAATCGTAAGGGCAAATTATAATGCGTCGCTTGATATTGAGGGAATTGTTTTCACTATGTTTGATGGCAGACTTAATGTTGCAAATGATGTTGTGACAGAGGTGGAGAAATATTTTCCAAACAAGGTATTCAGGACTAAAATTCCCCGAAATGTTCGTCTTTCCGAAGCACCAAGTCATGGCAAGCCGGTTATGTATTATGACAGGTCATCAAAGGGTGCGGAGGCTTATGAACTTTTAGGACATGAACTTCTCGGAGAACCGCTTGAACTTCCCAAGAAAAAACGCAGAGGAATTTTTTCTTTCAAAAAATAAACATGAAAGGAGTTTAAGCTATGGCTATTGGTGGTCTGGGGGCAGGTCTTGACAGCCTTTTCAGTGACAACACAAGTGAAGTGCAGGTAAAGAAAACGCTCCGCACTTCCGAAATTGAGCCTAACCGTGAACAGCCCCGAAAGAAATTCAGTGACGAGGCTATAACTTCCCTTGCCGATTCTATCCGTGAACATGGTATGTTACAGCCTATTCTTGTACGTCCGCTTTCTTCAGGCGGTTATCAGATTGTTGCAGGCGAACGCAGGTGGCGTGCAGCGAGAATGCTCGGACTTGATGAAGTTCCCGTTAATATCCGTGAACTTTCCGATTCTGAAACAATGCAGATTGCAATTATTGAGAATCTGCAACGTGAGAATCTCAATCCCGTTGAAGAAGCCAACGGTTACAACGAACTTATTGAAAAATACGGAATGACACAGGATAAAGTTGCCAAAATGGTAGGGCGTTCACGTTCGTCGGTGGCAAATGCAATACGTATACTTACACTTCCCGAGTCTGTACTTGACATGATTGAAAAGGGTGATTTGTCGGTAGGTCACGCAAAGGCACTGCTCGGATTTGAGGACAGGGAACTTTTAACAAGTATTGCCGAAAAGGCTTCGAACGGTGGTATGACTGTAAGACAGGTTGAAAATGCCGTGAAAAAGTCCGAAGAAAGTGTAACCGATAAATCGGCGGACAGGCATATTGATAATTACTTTGTTGAAATGGAAATTTCACTAAATGAAAAGCTTGGACGCAGGGTAAAAGTAGATTACGGTAAAAACAAGGGTACGCTTATTCTTGAATTTTATGATAAAAATGATTTAGCAGAAATAGCTGAAAAACTCGCAAGAGATGAATAAAGGAGAATTATAAAAGATGCTTGATATGAAATTTGTCCGTACAAATCCGGAACTGGTAAAAGAAAACATCAGAAAGAAGTTTCAGGACGAAAAGCTTGAACTTGTAGACAAGGTTATTGAACTGGACGAACAGTGCAGAAAGGCTAAAAGCGAGGGTGATGAACTCCGTAATATAAAAAATAAAAAGAGTAAGGAATTTGGCAAATTCAATGGTATGTTGAAGAATGCCGAAAACGATAACGTAAAAGCAGAAGCAGAAGAAAATATAGCAAGGATTACAGCAGAAGTAAAAGCGATTGATGAAAAGCGTGAAGAACTTGAAAAGCTTGAAACAGAACTTAATGAAGAAATACGTAAAATCATGCTTGTCATTCCTAACATCATTGACGAAAGTGTTCCGATTGGAAAAAATGATAGTGAAAATGTTGAAGTCGAGAGATTCGGCGAACCTTTTGTACCTGATTTTGAAGTACCGTACCATGTTGACATAATGGAAAAGGTAAACGGCATTGACCTTGACAGTGCAAGAGACAAGACAAGCGGTAACGGTTTTTATTACCTCTGCGGAGATATTGCACAGCTCCAGTCATGTATACTTTCTTATGCAAGGGATTTCATGATTGACAAGGGATTCACCTATTATATTCCTCCGTTTATGATTAGAAGCAGTGTTGTTACGGGTGTAATGAGTTTTGCGGAAATGGAAGGCATGATGTACAAGATTGAGGGAGAAGATTTATATTTAATCGGTACAAGTGAACATTCAATGATAGGCAAGTTTATGGATACAATTACTCCCGAAGAAGAACTCCCGAAAACTCTTACAAGCTATTCACCTTGTTTCCGTAAGGAAGTGGGAGCTCATGGTCTTGAAGAAAGAGGCATTTACAGAATACATCAGTTTGAAAAGCAGGAAATGATTGTTGTCTGCAAACCCGAAGAAAGCATGGACTGGTTTCATAAACTCTACAGCTATACAGTAGAATTTTTCCGTACACTTGATATACCTGTCCGTACACTTGAATGTTGTTCGGGTGATTTGGCTGATTTAAAGGTAAAGAGTATTGACGTTGAGGCGTGGTCGCCGAGACAGAAGAAATATTTTGAAGTGGGAAGCTGTTCAAATCTCGGTGACGCACAGGCTCGCCGTCTCGGAATAAGAGTAAAGACAGCCGATAAGAAAAAGTATTTTGCACATACTCTCAATAATACGGTTGTTGCACCTCCGAGAATGTTAATTGCTTTCCTTGAAAACAATCTTAACGAGGACGGAAGTATAAGAATCCCCGAAGCTCTCAGACCTTATATGCGTAAGGACGTTATAGCTGTTCCTGTTAAAAAGTAAAAAATCGGCGGTATGGGCTTTATTCGTCCATACCGTTTTTTTTGTCGGCTTCTTTGGCGACAGTACAGAGACACATTGCAAAAACGCCCACAGTACCGCCGAACATAGAACCGAGTAAAAAATTAAGCATAATAAATCACCTCATTATATATTATGTGAAACTTTACAGCAGGTAAACAAACAAGTCCCGAAAATATTCGGGACTTGTTTTTTATTTCAGCATTTCAAGTATACTGTTTTTCGGAATGACTCCTACCGACTGATTCTGAATAACGCCGTCCTTTACAACAACAAGAAGCGGTATACTTTCTACTCTGAAAGCCATGGAAAGTTCAGGCTGTTCGTCAACGTTTACCTTTCCTACTTTAACTTTTCCGTCAAGTTCTTCAGCAATTTCCGAAATGACAGGTGAAAGCATCATGCACGGACCACACCAGCCTGCCCAGAAATCGAGCAGAACAGTACCTTTATAGTTGCGTACTTCTTCATCAAAATTTTCCTTTGTTATAATGACTTCCATTTTTATTCCTCCTTTGATTTATAGTAAAGCATACAGTGACAGAAACCCTCAAAATCGGGGTCGGCAATCTGGTCACGGAATTCCTTACACATACATTTGTTTTCGGGTGTGCGTGGGATTCGACACGGACAATAGCCGTCTTTCTGTTTCAGACCCTCTTTGATTCTTGCAACAACTTCCTTATCGGGATTCAAAGTAATTTTCATAGTGAACCCTCCTTTTTTATTATTATAACTGCAAATCAAATTTTCATGCAGATTATTTTAAAAGTTCGTCAGCCATTGCCTCAATCTGTGCGATGTTTTCAGGCTTTACAGCTGACTTGACTGTTACAGCATTTTCAAGCCATGTGATATTTTTTGACTTGGACAACATTTCACGCATTACCTTTCCGGCGGTGACAGCCCAAGAACCATTTTCGATGATTCCGATTGTGCGGTTTTGATAGTTACGCTCGGTGAGTTCGTGAATAAATTTTTTCATGAACGGAAAAACGTCTGCATTGTATGTAGGGGAAGCAAGGACAAGTTTTCCGTATCTGAAAGCATCTTCAACTGCTTCTGCCATGTCCTCACGGGCAAGGTCGCAAAGAACCACTTTCGGACAATTTCTTTCATTCAGCTTTTCGGCAAGAATTTCACAGGCTTTTTTTGTATTGCCGTAAACGGAATTATATGCAATCATTACCCCCTCCGATTCAACACCATAAGATGACCATGTTGAATAAAGTCCGAGATAGTAACCGAGATTTTCGGTAAGTACAGGACCGTGCAATGCACATATAATATTAATATCAAGAGAAGACGCTTTTTTCAGTACTGTCTGAACCTGCTGACCGTATTTTCCGACTATACCGAAATAATATCTTCTTGCTTCACAAGCCCAGTCCTCGTCAGCGTCCAACGCACCGAATTTTCCGAAAGCGTCGGCGGAGAAAAGTACCTTATCGGTGCTGTCATAAGTGAACATTACTTCAGGCCAGTGAACCATAGGAGCGAATA
>DETU01000098.1:15024-15598 GCA_002362175.1 Ruminococcus sp. UBA3280 | reverse complement strand
GCCAGTGAACCATAGGAGCGAATATAAAAGAGAGCTGATGTCTGCCGAGTGAAAGGGTATCGTTTTCCTTTACGACAAGTTTATTGACGGAATCGGTATTTTCAAAAAAATTTGCCATCATGGTGAAAGTCTTTGCGTTTCCGACAACTACAGTTTCAGGATAAGCTTTTATGAAGTTCATTATATTTGCGGAGTGGTCAGGTTCCATGTGCTGAACTATGAGATAATCGGGAGTTCTGCCGTTGAGAACGTTATTAATATTGTTCAGCCATTCTTCTGAAAAATCAGCGTCAACGGTATCCATAACGGCTATTTTTTCGTCCATGATTACATACGAATTATAAGCCATGCCGTTTGGTACAACATACTGACCTTCAAACAGGTCAATTTTATGGTCGTTCACACCAACATAAAAAATATCTTCTGTTATCTTCATTTGTATAACCTCTTTTCAAAAAATCATATTATCATTATAGCACAGATTTTACAGAAATAAAAGGGGTAATATGAAATTTTTTCCTGTATTATTATTAAATAATGCAAAAACCAAGGTATATGTTTTTTATGTTAAATT
>DETU01000098.1:0-14779 GCA_002362175.1 Ruminococcus sp. UBA3280 | reverse complement strand
TATGTTTTTTATGTTAAATTTTCACAAAAAATTATTGAAACAATAATGTTCCACGTGGAACAAATAAAAGCCTCAAAGTGCTTTTTATCCGAAATATCGTTATATATGAATATTACCTTTAATGTGGTCAAATATATAGAAAGTGAAAAATTTCACAACGTTATTTTCCACAAATTGCATTTGGATAATTTGTCTGAATCGCTAAAATAAGCTGAAAAATGACATTTTGCACTGTTATATATTGACAAATCAGATGACGGATTGTATAATATTATTATAAGTGCAGTTATATGTAAAAAGCCTTTTTTTCGGTGTATTACTGTTTTTTCTGCACTGAAAAAGAATATATTAAAAGAAGGAGATTTGTCTATGAATCTTAACGGACTGTCTGCAAAAGAGGTTGAAGAAAGCCGTAAAAAACACGGTACAAATGACCTGACACAAATTCCTCCCGACCCACTATGGAAGAAAATTCTTGAAGGTTTCAAAGACCCGATGATTATGATTCTTATTGTGGCACTTGTAGTGCAGGTTGTGCTTTGCTTTATGGGACAAGCTGAATGGTTTGAACCCGTCGGTATTCTGATTGCAATTCTTATTGCAAACGGTGTTTCGTCAATCAGTGAATACAAGCAGGAAAATAAGGCTTCCGCTCTTAAAGAGGAGGAAGAAGCTAAAGAAATGGCAAAAGTTGTCCGTGACGGAAAGCTTTCTGAAATTCATGTAAGTGAAGTCGTAGTCGGGGACATTGTATATTTACAGGCTGGTGACAAAATTGCCGCCGACGGTGAAATAGTTGAGGGAGAAGTAAAGGTTGACCAGGCTGCCCTTAACGGTGAAACCGAAGAAGCTGAAAAGCGTCCTGTAAATTCAGGTGAAAGCTATGATACAAAAGACCTGCTCAATAAACATTATGCTTACCGTGGTACTGTTGTATGTGGCGGTGAGGCACATATGGAAGTAAAGGTTGTAGGTGACAAAACATTATTTGGTGAACTTGCCCTCGAAGTACAGGAGGACCAGCGTGCCACACCTTTACAGGTAAAACTTGCAAAACTTGCAAAACAGATTTCTACTTTCGGTTATATCGGTGCAATTGCCATTATTGTAGGAATTATGCTTAAAACTATTCTCGGTGGCGGAGCTCCTGATTCTGTAATTGAATGGATAAAGCTTGTCATGAACGCTGTTACGGTAGCGGTTACAATTATAGTTTGTGCAGTTCCCGAAGGTCTGCCAATGCTCACATCTATACTGCTTTCATTCCAGAGTCTCAAGATGTCAAAGGATAACGTTCTTGTAAGAAAAATCAACGGACTTGAAACAGCAGGAAGTCTCAGTCTGCTTTACAGTGATAAGACAGGTACTATCACAGAGGGTAAACTTTCAGTAGTTGAGTTTATCACAGGCGACATTAAGAAATTCAGCAAGCTTTCCGATACATCAGCAAAATTCCTTGATGATATTGTAGTTGGTGCAGGTGTCAACAACAGTGCCGCAGCAAGTGACGGAAATGTTATCGGCGGTAACAGCACTGACCGTGCGTTGATGCATTTCATTATGGACGCAAAGGCTGAAAGCAAAATCAACAAGGACGAAGCTGTAAATTTCAATCCGTTTGATTCCACCAAGAAAATGTCAAGCGTAACTATTTCAAGAAACGGAAATAGTTATACTTATGTAAAGGGAGCTCCTGAAAAACTCCTTTTAAGATGTACACAGTATGTTGACTCCGAAGGAAATATAAACGCTCTTACAAATCATAATGCCATTACTGCATACATTGACGAACAGGCGGCACGTTCTATGAGACTTCTTGCAGTTGCAAAGCGTGACGGCAACAGCGACGAGGGTGATTTGACTCTTGTATGTATTCTCTGTATAAGAGACAATGTGCGTAAAGAAGCAGTTGACGCTATCAAGGAAGTACAGGACGCAGGTATTCAGGTTGTAATGGTAACAGGTGACAGAAAGGAAACTGCTGTTGCTATTGCAAAGGAAGCGGGACTTATCAGAAAAGAAACCGATATTGCACTTACTTCAGCAGAACTTAACGAAAAATCTGACGAAGAACTTAAAAAGGTTATACCGAATCTCCGAGTTGTTGCACGTGCATTGCCTACAGATAAGAGCCGTCTTGTCCGCTGTGCTCAGGAACTTGATTATGTTGTAGGTATGACGGGCGACGGTGTAAACGATTCACCTGCACTTAAAAAGGCTGATGTAGGCTTTGCAATGGGAAGCGGTACGGAAGTGGCAAAGGAAGCAGGAGACATTACTATTCTTGACGATAACTTCTCGTCAATCGCAAAAGCTATCCTTTACGGTCGTACAATGTTCAAAGGTATCAGAAAATTCCTCATATTCCAGCTTACAGTTAACGTTGCGGCAGTTCTTACCTGCTTCTTAGGACCACTCATGGGTGAACCCACAATGATGACAGTTATTCAGCTTCTTCTTGTAAATCTCGCTATGGACACACTCGCAGCTATTGCATTCGGAAGTGAACCTGCTCTTAAAGAGTACATGAAAGACAGACCGATTCCACGAAATGAAAGTATTGTAAGTAAATCAATGCTTATGCAGGTAATTATCAGCGGTCTTTATATAACGGCACTTTGTCTTGTTATCCGTTTTGTTCCTGCAATACGTGAGATTTTCGGAAATGTAGATGATACCTATCTGTGTTCCGCACTTTTTGCAACGTTCATGATGGCGATTACTTTCAACGGTTTCAATGCACGTACTGAAAAAGTGAACGTATTTGAACATATGGGAAGAAATAAAAATTTCCTTATTGTAATGATTGCACTTCTTCTGATTCAGTTTGTATTTGTAACATTCGGTGGTGAGTTCCTCAGCGTTGAGGCACTTAACGTAAAGACATGGTTAATTTGTATTGTACTTGCATTTATGGTAATTCCGATTGACATGATACGCAAGGCAGTTACTAAAAAATAATCTATAAAGGAGGAAAAAGAAAATGAGTATTAATCTACAGAAAGGACAGAAGATTGACCTTACAAAAGGCGGAAGTGGTCTGAAAAAAGTAATGGTCGGACTCGGCTGGGACGAAGTAAAGAAAGGCGGAGGCGGTTTTCTTGGTATATTCAAACAACAGCCTCAGGACATCGACTGTGACGCTTCTGTTATCATTTGTGGCAACAACGGAAAAATTGTCAGCAATGATATAAAGCAGTGTGTTGTTTATTACGGAAATCTCAGACATTCCAGCGGTGCAATAGTTCATCAGGGTGATAATCTCACAGGTGCAGGAGACGGCGACGACGAGCAGATTATGGTTGATATAAGCCGTTTGCCGTCAGAAGTCGGAAAGATTGTATTTGTTGTAAATATTTATGACGCACGCACAAGGGGACAGCATTTCGGACTTATCGAAAATGCTTTTATCAGACTTGTCAATATGGACAACAATCAGGAAATATGCCGTTTCAATCTTTCAGAAAATTATAATAACATGACAGGACTTGTTGTAGGGGAAATATATCGTAAAGACAATGAATGGAAGTTCAATGCTATCGGTCAGCCTGTTCAGGAAGCGAGCAGACTTGACGCATTAATTGCACTTTACAGATAATATGTTTTGAATCTGCGGAGAGATTTTCACTTTAATATTAATATGTGAAAAATTTTCTCCGCATTTTATTTTAAAAATAAAAATTTTAAGGAGGAAATTTATTATGGCAATCAATTTACAGAAAGGGCAGCGTGTCGCTCTTGACGATTCAATGAAACTTGCTCTTGTAGGTCTCGGCTGGGATACCAACCGTTATGACGGAGGTTATGATTTTGACCTTGACGCTTCTGCTTTTCTTCTCGGTGAAAACGGAAAGCTTATCAAAGATGAGGACTTTGTTTTCTATAACAACCTCAACGGCAGAGACGGTGCTGTAGTTCATACAGGTGATAACCTTACAGGTGATGGTGAAGGAGATGACGAAGTTATTCTTATTGACTTTACAAAAATTCCGCCTGAAATCAAAAAGATAGCTATATGTGTAACCATTCATGAAGCTGACATCAGAAGGCAGAATTTCGGACAGGTATCAAATGCTTATATAAGAGTTGCAAAAATGGCTGACGAATTTGATACAGTCGGTGAACCCGTACTTAAATTTGACCTTGAAGAAGAATTTTCAATTGAAACCGCACTTGTAGTAGCTGAATTTTATTATAAAAACGGTGAATGGAAGTTCAATGCAGTAGCAGCAGGCTATCAGGGAGGACTTGCTTCTATTATCCGTTCATACGGCGGAAATGTCTGAAAGGAGATGTAATATTTGAGGGAGTTTTCAAAGGGACAGAAGATAAAAGTCAAGTCCGGAGGAGAACTTGAAGTCATTGAAAAACTCGGTGAGGGCGGACAGGGAATAGTTTACAGAGTATCATACAACGGCAAGGAATATGCTCTTAAGTGGTACTTTGTAAATAAGCTGAAAGACCATAAACGTTTTTACATGAATATTGAAAACAATATAAGAAAAGGTGCTCCTACAAGTGCATTTCTCTGGCCTGTTGAAATTACCGAATATTTTGAGGGTAGTTTTGGTTATCTTATGAGACTTCGTCCTAAAGAGTACGAGGACTTTTCAAAGTTCCTGCGTGCAAAGGTACATTTTTCGGGAATAAATGCGGTAATAAATGCAGCACTTCAGATTACTACAGGGTTCAGAGTTCTTCACAATAAAGGATTCAGCTATCAGGACCTTAATGACGGAAATTTCTTTGTCAATGCCGATACGGGTGATGTTCTTATATGTGACAATGATAACGTTGCGGAGTACGGCAAGGCTTTCGGAATCGCAGGAAAGTGTCGCTATATGGCACCTGAAGTAGTAACAGGAAAGAAAAAGCCTGACATTCATACAGACAGATTTTCACTTGCTGTTGTACTGTATATGCTGATTTTTGTCAATCACCCTCTTGAAGGTGAAAGAACACTGAAATCTCCTTGTCTTACCGAAGAACTTGAACGTAAATTCTATGGAATTGAACCTGTATTCGTTTTTGACAAAAATAATCCGCAGAACAGACCCGTTGAGAACTTGCACAGAAATGAAATAAAACTGTGGTCGCTTTATCCTGATTTTGTAAAGGAAGCATTTCAGGAGGCATTTAGCAGGGAATCAATGATAGGCAATAACATTGAACATCGTGTGACTGAAAAAAAATGGCAGGAAATATTTATAAAACTGCGTGATTGTCTTGCGGAGTGTCCGTCATGCAACAATGAGACTTTTCTTAATCTTTCACAGCCAGAATCAAAGTGTATATGCTGTGGTAAAGTTATTACTAATCCGTTTGTTCTGAAAGTAAAAAAGAACGAAATAGCGTTGATGCCCTCAAAAAAGATTTATGCTTGTCATGTGATATATGACAGTGAGGACTATAATCAGGCAATGGGTGAAGTAGTTTTAAGCAGGAGTGTTCCTGCCGTAGCAGGTCTTAAAAACAATTCGGGACGTGCATGGACAGCGGTTGCATCTAACGGAGTGTCAAAGAGTTATGAAAGCGGACAGGTAATAAAACTTATGAAAGGTCTTAAAATAAGATTCGGAAATGACAATGACGGTGAGATTTTATAATTATAAGTGAGGTTTTAATAAATGGGATTATATGATGAAACAGTTGAAGTCCCCAGAAGAACTATGGTACTTTTCTTTGTTGTTGATACATCAGGAAGTATGAACGGAAGCAAGATAGGCACGGTAAACAGTGCCATTGAAGATATTATACCTGAAATTGCTGATATTTCAGACAGCAATGCAGACGCACAGATTAAAATTGCTGCATTACAGTTTTCGACAGGTGCAAAGTGGCTTGACAGTCAGCCTGTGTCCGCAGAAAATTTTGTGTGGAACTATCTTGACGCATCAGGTGTTACCGACCTTGGTGAAGCCTGTCTGCAACTTAATGAAAAGCTTTCAAGAACAGCATTCATGAATGACGCTACAGGTTCATTTGCTCCTGCCATATTCCTTATGTCCGACGGTGAACCGACTGATAACTACAGATATGGTCTTGACAAGCTTAAACAGAATAACTGGTTTAGAAAAGCAATAAAGGTTGCCATAGCTATAGGTGAAGATGCAAATAAAAATGTACTTGCGGAATTTGCGGGTAATTCAGAAGCAGTTATAGATGTTACAAGTCCAAAGGAATTGAGAAAGTGGATACAGTTTGTAACTGTCCGTGCTTCTGAAATCGGAAGCAAAAGTTCAAATGCAGGTTCAAATTCAGATTCAGGAAGTAATGAAATTGAAACAAAACAGGATATTATGATTCAGGAAATTCAGTCTCAGAAAGATGATATTGAATGGAAAGAAGAAAATCCGTTTGAAGATGACGACAGCCTTCAGTGGTAATATCGGAGGTAATCTTTTATGAATATGAAAACCTTTGATATATCGGTACGTGGAGCAAGTCATATAAAAAAGGGGACAGTATGTCAGGACTATTCAATTTCAAATTCCAACAATGAATGGTCATACGCTATTGTCTGCGACGGTCACGGCGGAGATGATTATGTAAGAAGTAACAAGGGTTCTGAATTTGGCTGTAAATCTGCTGAATTTATGATAAACTCAATGATGGGAAAAATAAGCAGTGAAAAATTTTTCAGTGAAAGTGAACAACTGCTCAATACACTTGAACGGAGAATTATAAGCAAATGGCGTGAAACTGTTGAATCACATTACAGGAGTAATCCGTTTACAGATTCTGAACTCAGCAGGGTATCTTCAAAAGCATATGAAAAATATAAGAACGGAAATATATACAGTGCATACGGAACTACACTTGTTGCCGTTGTTATGACCCATGATTATTGGTTTGGTATTCAGATTGGTGATGGTAAGCTGATAACGATTGACCGTGACGGTAAATTCAATCAGCCTGTTCCTGAAAATCCGAAATGTTTTGCAAATGCGACTACTTCAATGTGTGATAAAGATGCGTTTGATAATTTCCGTGGTTGTTTCAGCTGTGACAATCCTGAAAGTTATAATTCTGAAATTAACAATATTCCCGATATACAGAATAAAAATCATTTTGTTGCATATGGAAGGGAACTTCCTGCGGCGATTATTGTTAGTTCAGACGGAATTGACAACTGTTTTAAAGAAGATGAACAGATGTATAATCTTTACAAAACGGTTTTGTATTCTTTTGGTACGTCTGATTTTTCCGAAGCCGAAAACGGTCTGAAACATTATCTTCCTACACTTTCCCAGCAGGGAAGCGGCGACGATATTTCCGTAGCGGCAATACTTGATACTGATATTATTTCTGAACTTTCCATAGTAAAAGAGTACGACATGGACAAGCAGAAACAGAGAGTTGTTGACGCTAAACGAAGAGAACAGGAAGCTAATGAAGCAGAAAAGAAAAGTGTGGCTGAAAGGATTTTACAACAGTGCAATGAAAAGATTGCAGAAAAGCAGAGTAAAATAGACCAACTTGAAAAAAAAATCAAGCAGGTTTATGGAATGTTTCAGGAATCTGAAGAAAAAAATAAAGAGCTTAATAAATCTTTAAGAGTAGCCTATGTGGAACATCAAAATCTTGAAAGGGAATATGATGCTGTAAAAAACGAATGTAATTCCATTCACAGAGATTTGTGCAATTCATCTGATTCTATAAAGATATGTCATAACTGCGGAATTATTGTAATAAACAGAAGTAACTTATGTATGAAGTGTGGGAAAACTGTAACGGAATACAGAAAGTATATCGAAAAGAAGGAAAGACCATGGAGCAGAAGAAATTCTGATTATCCCGACGGACACAATAATATGAATACTTATCAGGATAATATTTATGACAGTACGAATAATATTCCTGATAATGACATCATAAGAAAGAATACTGATATAGATGTCCCGATTTCTGACGAAGAAGCATTGCGACAGGAAAAAATTCAGAAAATTTCAGATAAAAAGCGTGAAATTTCGGACGAATATAAATCAGACGAAAATACTGTTATAAGTGAAGAAACAAATGCAGATACTGAAAATCTTAATCATGAAACCGCTGAAAATATTCCGAGCGATGTACATGAAGATTCAGAAGAAAATGAATCCGTCAAACAAACTGTTATGAGTGAGGAAACAAACGTAGATACTGAAAATCTTAATCATGAAACAACTGAAAGTACGCCGAGCGATGTACATGAAAATTCAGAAGAAAATGAATCCGACGAAAACAATGTTATAAGTGAGGAAACAAACGCAGATACTGAAAATTTCAATCAGGAAACCGCTGAAAATATTTCGGACGATTTAAATGAAGATTCAGAAGAAACGGAATCGAATGAAAATGATGATAGTTTTTTAAATGATGATGACGATGATGATTTTGTCCCGGAACTTATAGTAGGCGGAATATTGGACGATTGAAATTAAAGATAAATAATTATGCGGATATATTTGTTTTTGTCAACGATGTATCCGCATTTTTTCAGGAGGTGGATAGATGCGTTGTCCGAAATGCAGAAAAATAACAGGAGTACTTTTTACTGATTCTGAAAATAAATATAAATGTCCGTTTTGCAGTGAAAGATTTGTTGCAGACAGCAGTGAGAAAGAAAGCATTGCAGAACTTCTGAAACAGTTTGCGGACGATTATGGCAAAGAGATTTTTCTTAATAATGCAAGAACAAATGCCATGCTTATGGACTATATGCCCGACAACCGAAAGGAACGCAAGCTTATTATTAATGTCATGCGTGAGAATGTTGTAAATGAACTTATCGGACTTTACGGAAAAAATACAGATGAAATATTATCTGAAATAAGAAAAATTTCTCATCGTGTCGCAGAAGATATATGCATTACCGAAAGTGCTTCTGAATATGCTTTAATGTCAGTTGCGTATGCACTCGGGCTTGACGTTTCGGATAAATTATCCGTTTCGCTTACAGATACAGTTTCTGAAACAAAGGCTGAACTTCAGAAAACAATATTTACAAAAAAGATGAGAATTTCAGGGAATGAAATTGATGAAAGCTGTAATGCGGTAGGATTCAGGGCATATTCCGCAGATAAGAATCTGACTGAAATCACACTGCCTGAAACGGTTACGGCGATATATCCGAAAGCTTTTCTCAATTGCATTAATCTGAAAAAAATATATCTTCCGTCCGCATTGAAAGACATAGGAACGTGTGCATTTGAGGGTTGCAGTTCTCTTGAAAGTATAGTTGTTCCTGAAAACAGTGTATATATTGTAAAAGACGGTATACTTCTTGATAAAATGACAAAATCAGCGGTTCGTGCCGAAAACAGTCATGACAGACTGAAATATATAATTCCTGAAAATACTGAAAGACTTTGCAGAAAAGCTTTTGACTATAACAATGCCGAAATTGTGAAACTTCCGAAAAGTCTGAAAATAATAGAACCTGACGCTTTTCATATGTCACTTAATCTGAAATATATTCAGACTGATTCGGGAAACAGGAATTTCAGTTCATATGAGGGTGTACTTCATAACAGGCGTGGAAATGTTTTACTTAAATATCCGTCGTCAATTGCAGACGCAGGGTATTATTTTGAGGACTTTGTTGAAGAAATAGGATACAGGGCGTTCAGCTGTGCGGTTAATCTTAAAACTGTTACTTTTACGGGTACTCTCCGTAAGATAGGCGACAAGGCTTTTGAATACTGTACAGGGCTTGAAAGATTCATGTTTCCTATGAATCTTATAAGTATAGGAAATTATGCGTTTTACCGTTGTGAATCTCTTGAAAATATTATTATACCGAAAAAGGTAACTGAAATAGGTTCACTTGCTTTTGCAGGTTGCAGGAATCTGAAAAATATAACTATAGGTGAAAGCGTAAAGTATATTGGTGAAGGTGTATTCAATGACTGTCCTGATATTGAAGTTATGGTAAGGAGCAACAGTTATGCGGAAATGTACTGTAAATCAAGAAACATAAAATACAAAATATAATGGGAGCGTATCATGAAAAATAATGTAAAAGAGGCAAATATAGTAATGGCACGATGTGCGTCAACTTCTGATTCGTTCGGAATACGTATTGAAAAAAGAAAAGATGATGTATGGTATTGTACATGGGCATTTCCTTTAAGTGAAAAAAGTGCGTCAAACGAGGGTTATACAAATACTGTTATTTCAGGACGGATTGAGTTTGACAATGAATATCCCGGTTGTCCTCATTGCAGTTCAACAGGCTGGGTAAAATGTTCGTCATGCGGAAAACTTACCTGCTGGTCATCAAAAAATAAATCATTCAGTTGCAGATGGTGCGGAGAATCGGGAGAAGTTGTGTCAGCCGATGAATTCGAACTTAAAGCAGGAGGATATTGATAAGTACTTAAAATTTTGGACAATGAGAGTGATATAATGAAAAATGACAGATATTATTATATAATTATGAACAGGGAAGAAAGAGAAATCTATAAAATGATTTATAACGGTCTTTCCGCTTATTCTCTTAACATAGTAATATCACTTGACGTAACGCCTGAAACGGTTCAGGAAACTTATCTTAAAGTTCTTTATGATAATCCTCATTTTTATTATATAAATCAGACTGTTATAAAAATGGCAGGATATACAGGGTATTATGTTCTTATGCCTGAATATATTTACAATGTCAGTGAAATCAACGCTATAAACGGCGATATACAGAAGATTATAAATAAAGTTACCGAAAAGGCACAGACATTTATTACCGACGAATTCAGGCTTGAAAAATATCTGCATGACAGCATAGCAAAGAGTGTGGCATATGATTATGACTCACTTAAAAGAGACGACTGTTTTAACGCACATTCAATAGTAGGTGTTTTTCTTGACAATAAAGCGGTATGTGAAGGGATAGCAAAAGCTTTTAAACTTCTCTGTAATCAGTTCGGAATGAAATGCATAGTAGTACTCGGCAAGGCAAATCATGAGGGTGATTTTTCAAAAGATGACTATCATGCATGGAATCTTGTAAAGATAGGAAATGAATCTTATCATGTTGATGTGACGTGGGATAATATGTACCATGAGGACATACAATATATAAGTTATGATTATTTCAACCTCACAAAAAGGGAAATAATGCTTGACCATCAGGTTCTGCATGGAGTGCCTCTCCCTGAATGTAGTGATTCGCGTCTGAACTATTTTTACTGTACAAATAGTTTTGTTTCGACATATCATGAACTTTTTGAATTTATCGGAAAGCATTTCAATGAAAGCAAAATTATTTTCCGTGCTGTGACTGACAACGGAGAATTTACAAGTCCCGAAGAATTAAGGGAAAAAACGTTGTCCGCACTTCTTCATACTTCACATATGAATAAAAATACAAGACCGTTTTCTGTAATATTCAATGACAAGCATAATACTGTAAATATTGTTTTCAGAAAGGAACAGTCTAAAAAAATTGACATCACAAAACATCATAAACCGCACTGAAATTTTTTCGGTGCGGTTTTAATCTTTGTTCAGAATATCATGCTTACAGCGTTTATAATCATACACAGAATAATTCCTGTGACTGTAGGTAGTATAAAACTAAGTGCAGTCCATTTTATACTTCCCGTTTCTTTTTTTATTGTCATGCAGGTTGTGGCACAAGGAAAATGAAACAATGTAAAAATCATCATACATAAAGCTGTTGTCATGTTCCAGCCGTTTTCTGTAAGTAATGAATGGAGCTGAACAGTGTCGGACATTTCAGTCAGACTACCTTGTGCAAGATATGTCATAAGTATTATAGGGAAAACAATTTCATTTGCGGGGAATCCCAGTATAAAAGCGAGAAGTATAACGCCGTCAAGACCCATTAGAGAGGCAAAAGGGTCAAGAAAATCAGATGCTAATGAAAGTATTGTATTTTCTCCGATATGGACATTTGCAACAATCCATATCAACAGACCACACGGAGCAGCAGCGGTGCAGGCTCTTGCGAGTACAAAAATAGTTCTGTCGAATATTGAACGCACAAGGACTTTGGTAAACTGTGGTTTGCGATAGGGGGGGAGTTCAAGAGTAAATGAAGAAGCAACGCCTTTTAATACTGTACAGGACAGAATTTTTGACATGACAAGCGTCATTATAACACCCAGAATTATCACACCAAGCAGAACTACAGCAGACATAATACTCCCCGATGTTACAAAAAACATTGTGATTATCATGATAATAGTGGGAAAACGACCATTACAGGGAACGAAATTATTTGTAATTATTGCAATAAGTCTTTCACGTGGTGAATCAATAATCCTGCACCCTGTAACTCCGCAGGCATTGCAACCGAATCCCATAGCCATAGTTATAGCTTGTTTTCCGCAGGCATTTGCACATCTGAAACTGTGGTCAAGATTAAATGCTATTCGTGGAAGATACCCGAAATCTTCAAGCAGTGTAAACATCGGAAAGAATATTGCCATAGGTGGAAGCATTACAGACACTACCCATGCAAGTACACGATAAATGCCCTGAATAAGTACGCCGTCAAGCCAATGTGGAGCGTGAATCTTTTGCAGACTGACGGAAAGAATGTCACCGAATCCGAAAAGAATTTTTCCGAGCAGGTCAGAAGGATAATTTGCACCAATAATGGTAATCCAAAGAACAATGCCGAGTAAAAGAATCATTACGGGTATTCCGAAACGTTTGCTTAGAAAAATTCTGTCAAGTTTTCTGTCACGTATGTAAGGTGAAGATTTTTTGTAGCTTACTGTTTTATCAGCTATTTCGGCAGACTTATTTATAACTGCGGAAATAATTTCGTCGATAATTTTTTCTTTGGTGAATCCCTTGTTTTTTAAAACGGATTTTATATTGTCAATTTCAGGGCTTTTAAAAGATGTATTTTCAAACTGTTCTGCTTTTTCGATAAAGTCCGTATCGTCCTCAATAATACGCAGTGCGGTAAGACGTGGCGGAAGTTTATGTATATTATTTTCAATGAGTTTCTGGGCTTCGGAAACTGCATTTTCTATGTTGTCGGGGAGCTGAATAAAAGACGGTTTTATATCTGAATTTTCGTTCAGGCATTTATAGAGACATTCAAGAAGTTGGTCAAGACCCTTTCCGCTTCGTGCAGTCACCCCGACGACCTGAACGCCAAGTAGTTCACTTAAAAGGTCAGTATTTATTTCAATTCCTTTTGTTTCAGCTTCGTCAAGAAGATTTATACATACTATACTTTTAGGCATAGCTTCGATAATTTGTAAAGTGAGATTAAGATTGCGTTCAAGACACGTCGCATCACATACTATAATAACGGCATCTGCACCCGAAAAGCATACAAAATCACTTGCTGTTGTTTCTTCTGCGGAGTTTGTACGCAGAGAATATGTACCGGGAATATCGGCAAGGGTAACTTTTATATCCTTGTATTCAAAATATCCTTCTGCACTTGATACGGTTTTTCCTGCCCAGTTGCCTGTATGCTGGTTCATACCTGTAAGGGCATTGAAAACCGTTGATTTTCCTACGTTTGGATTTCCGGCAAGAGCAACAAGGTATTTATTTTTTTCCATTATACCACCTCCTGATTATATCAGGAAATAATATGCGGTAAAATGTAATAATATACCTGAAAATAAGGAAAAAGGACATACTCAAAGTATGTCCTTTTATTTATATTATATATTTTTTTCCTGTTTCGTCTCGATGTTCGTCGATGTCATAATTATATAAATCTTCTGCAATTTCCGAAATAACATCACTGATTTCAAGATTGTCAAGAAATTTACGGGGTATAGCGTCCATGCCGAGATATGCACCGATAATATTTCCTGTAACTGCTCCTGTGGAATCACTGTCACCGTTATGATTTACAGACGTTACAACTGCTTTTTCAAAGTCATTTTGATATTTTAATGCACAGTAAACAGCAATTGCAAGGGTTTCTTCCGCTACCCAGCCTTCTCCGAGTTCATGAACAGCGTAAAGGTCATTGCATTTCCTTTCAGAAAGTTCTACAGCTTTATGTATAAGTTTTGTGAAGTAGCCGATATGTTCACAATTTCTGAAAAGTTTTTCAGTATTGGAAATACTGTCAAGTACTGCATTTTTCAGAGTGATTTTTTCGTCATGTGAAATAAGATTTATAATGTGTGCAAAAGTGGCTGATGGAATATAACCCAGTTCATGACCATGAGTGAT
The DNA here is from genome assembly GCA_002362175.1 of Ruminococcus sp. UBA3280. Classification (GTDB taxonomy): domain Bacteria; phylum Bacillota; class Clostridia; order Oscillospirales; family Ruminococcaceae; genus Ruminococcus. The sequence goes on along the minus strand of DETU01000098.1, from coordinate 622 downwards.
TGCGGATATTTCGGCGGCTAACATATCGGTCTGTGATATTATGTCTGTATTCTTGAAAAATAATCCGACAGGTGCAACACGCATTATTCCACCGCAACCTTTGCTTTCGTTTATTGGCTTTCTTATAGAACCCATTTTGCCGGACGATATTGAATTAAGACAAGTAAATCCCGGTGCTCGTCTTTTCCATAGCTGTGATACTTTCATAATCCATGAATGATAGTTGCCGTTGTTTTGTCTTACCGACTGGGTTATATACCATTCTTTATAACTTGTATGTACGGAATCAGTATATGAACTTTTGTTATAATAACCTGAAAGTAAACCATTTGCAGTAAAAAGAGTCATCTGTGTGTCGTCTGAAAAAAGAGCCATACCGTTTTTAAGTTTATATTCTGTTATACCGTTTTTTCCATATTTCGAGAAAATTGACGATTCACGTTCAAACTCAACAGCATATCCCAAAGCGTCGCCTATTGCACCACCTAACAGACAGGCTTTATATTTGTTCAGTGTTTTCATAACAAAATTCTCCTTTTCAGAAGTAAATGATAATATTATTTATATGAAAAAACCAGCATCAATTACTGATACTGGTTTTTTGGTGACCCGTACGGGAATC
>DETU01000030.1:18569-22133 GCA_002362175.1 Ruminococcus sp. UBA3280 | reverse complement strand
TTTTAGTATAATTTAATAGAAAAATCAAGTCTTTCCAAGACATTTCACTAAAATTTCATAAAGGAGAATTATTATGGACTATCAGGTAAAATCAAATGACATTATCGTTTCCGAAAAGGATTTGAACCTTGACGAAACACTTGACTGCGGTCAGGCTTTCCGCTGGAAAAGAACCGTTTCGGATTATCCATGCACATATGAAGGAAAATTTTTAAATACTTTTCTCAAAGTCTCACAAACAAAAAACGGTGAGTTTATCTTTCACGACACTACAGAAAAGGATTTCCTTAATATATGGTATGATTACTTTGATTTCGGTACGGATTACACTGAACTCAAAAAGCAGTTTTCGGAGGACGAAACTCTTTCAAAGGCGTGTGAATTTGCGGGCGGAATACGTCTGCTCCGTCAGAACAGCTGGGAATGTCTGATTTCTTTCATCATTTCACAGAATAACAATATCCCAAGAATCAAAGGCATTATAGAACGTCTGTGCGAACATTACGACGGACTTTTTCCGTCTCCCGAAAAACTTTCTCATGAAACTCCTGAAAGTCTCTCATATTTAAGAAGCGGTTTTCGTGCAAAATATATATGCGACGCTTCAAAAAAGACCGCAGACGGTACTGTGAATCTTGACAAAATTGCAGAAATGCCCATTGACGACGCACGCTCCGCACTTAAACAGATTTCGGGCGTTGGTCCGAAAGTTTCGGAGTGTGTTCTTCTTTTCGGTATGCACCGCACAGAAGCGTTTCCTATTGATGTATGGATAAAACGTGTTCTTGAAGAATATTACCCGAACGGTTTTCCGACATTCGCAAAGGAAAACGCAGGAATCGCACAGCAGTATCTTTTCCACTATATAAGAAATTTGCCCCCAAAGTCTGAATAAAAACAAGAAACATTCCCATAATATTCCTGAAAACTATTTCGGGAGGATTATTATGATTAAAGGCGTAAACAAAAAAATCATTGAAGTTAACCACACAGACAGCATTTACTTTGAAAAGGCGGTTTTCTATCTCAGACCGAACGTGCGTGAACTACCGACGGAAGTTTCACGGGCAGAGGCGGAAAAATACGTCTCACGCCTTGGTCTTGAATACCGTGCGAAAAAGTACAAGTCAAAAAAAATAATTATTATTTCTGCGACAGCGGTTCTTGCCGTGTCTGCTTTGATAATATTCCTGTTATAAATAAAAAAGCTCCGTATAATATACGGAGTTTTTTCATATATGACCAGACCGATAAGCCGGGTTCTGTCGTGTGCAGCAATTTATCTAGACCTGACGTTGCCGACAGGTTCAAGCCGTCATTACTTCATATCCGCCGAGCAGGCGTTAAGATATGAAGCACCAATAGACGTTGCATCGGGTAGGGTTTACATAGCAGTACAGTCTCCTGCACTCTGGTGAGCTCTTACCTCGCCTTTCCACCATCACCCCACATAATTGCAGGGCAGTATATCTCTGTTGCACTTGCCCTAAGGTCGCCCTCGGCTGCCGTTAGCAGTTACCTTGCTCTGTGATGCCCGGACTTTCCTCATAAACTAAAACGTTTCCGCTGCTGCATAGTCTGCTCACAATAATATAATAACATTTTTCTGAAACTTTGTCAAGTGTTAAATTATTTATTAAAGTCTCTCGCCTGTTTTATAGTCAAGCATTGCGGAAATTTTCTTGACATCGCTCACACGCATAGCCTTTACTTTGAAATGTGAACGTTCCTCACCGCCAAACCATAGACATATACTGCATTTATTGCTTATTTTCTGAAAAACCGACTGCTGTAACTCTATTTTTACAAGCTTGTTACGTTCTGCAACTACTGTGTGAAACCCCGCCCATTTTGAACATCTCACCATAATTTTATCATCATAAATTGAAATACCGCTTGTAAAAAAAGCAGTAAGCTTTGCCGTAATAAACCATAATAAAGGAATTTCAAACATTATGGCAAAGAAGAAAGTAAGTTCCGAAATTTCGGGAACTAATTTTTTTACAATCATATGTGCGGGAAAAATAAGTGCCGAAATTATAACAGGCTGCCATATATACTGCCACCAGCCGTCAGGTTTCGGACGGAAATCATTTTTGACACCACTGAATACACCTATTTTTTCAAGAGTATTTCCTATGCTTTTTTCTTTCTTTACGGGAAGAAGTACAGGTAAATGATTTTTTGCAGAACCATATCCGGCACAACTTACGTTTACGGCAACCGCTCCGAGAAACTTCATAATAAGATTCTGACGCAGGTCGGTATAATTGATATGTGAGGCGGTTATACGATATTCACGGTGGTTGAAAAGTCCACAGGAAACTTTCAGACAGTATTCGTCACCGTCTACCGTAAAACCTATATACCGAAAAACGTTCACAAGAAAAGACACAAACCATGCTCCAAGAAAGAAAACTCCAACAACTAAAGCGGCGGACGGTATGTGCATGAGAAGCCTGTCGGTAAGCTTTGTGGTTGTTTCGGTCAGACGGTCAAGAGAGACATTTATTATATCGTGGGCAATGTCTCCTCCTTTCAGGAAAAAGGTGGCTATAAAGACAGCTCCCGAAAAACCACTTGAAAAAAATACCGAAAAAAGCAGGACAGAAAGCGGATTTGTTTCGGGAATATCGTCAATTTTGTTTTTTTCATTGACATCGGGTACTTTTTTAAGAAATTCATTGCAGAACTTTCCCGTAACCATAATCTGCATATCTGCCGAGCGGTACATACCCGCACTTGTGTCACAGCTTACTTTCAATGCTCTTAAAGGTATCAGATAAAAAGGTTTTTCCACTGTCACGGAACTTACACTTTTATAAGGAATTACAGTTCTTATCTTTGCGGTAATTCCTTCCCAGCGGACAATCTCGGAGTCAGTGAGTTCAATTCCCGAAAAATGCCACCGTATATATCCGAACATGATAATAATTCCGATTACTGCAATATCAAACCATGAACCTCTGAACCATGCATAAAGTCTGTCAGTATCAAGTTTTATAGTTCTTATTCCACGAAGAAGCGGAAAGATGAGAAGCCATATATTTTTTGCAGAATATCTTAAAATTCTCAAAGGGTGTTCATGATACAATGTCTACACCTCCTCACGTTCCATAAGTTCAAGTATTTCCCTTGCGTCCTTGTGATTGAGAAATAAAAGCCGAAGCTGTCCGCCGTACACAAAGCAGATTATGAAATTAAGCCCTGTATACTGTGAAAAAGGTGTAGTAATTATGTTTGTGTACTGTATTGATGAGTAGTGTACCGACTGGTGAAATCTCATAATAACGCCACTGCTCTTTATAACTTCATTTTCGGTCACTGTATAGCGTATTGACTTGATAAACAACGGCAGATATGCAAACATGATAAAGAACGCCGCCGCACCTATGATAGTACTGATTAATATGACAAGAATTTTAGCGGTAATAAAATACCGCACCGCTATCAGCAGAATCAATGATATAAAAGTTATGATTATTCTTAGTGTCACAAGACAATTTTTATCAGGTAAATAATTTTTCATTTTCGCCTCCCATATGGTCATATTTCTATTATACC
>DETU01000030.1:0-18312 GCA_002362175.1 Ruminococcus sp. UBA3280 | reverse complement strand
TGGTCATATTTCTATTATACCACAAATATTCTTTACTGTATACCATTTTTTTGTAATTATAAATCAAAAAATCTGAGGAAATTTATCGGGGAGGAAATTATTATGACGGATTTTCTTGAAAAAATAAATTCTTTTGTGTGGGGAGCAGGTCTGATTTTTCTTTTGCTGTTCACGGGTATTATATATACGGTAAAACTTAGATTTGTCCAGTTCAGAATGATACCGTTTCTGATAAAAAACAGAAATTCCGACAAAAAGAATAATGGTATTTCACAGTTCAGGACGGTCTGTATGTCACTCGGTACAGCTATGGGTACAGGTAATATAGCAGGTGTAGCGACGGCAGTTGCAACGGGAGGAGCAGGAGCGGTATTCTGGATGTGGGTATCTGCTTTTTTCGGAATGGCACTTGTATATGCGGAAAACAGTCTTTCCGTTACATACAGTACAAAAGACACAAAAGGACCTATGGCTTATCTTAGTATCGGTCTCGGAAGCCGTAAACTTGCCGTTGCGTTTGCCGTATTCTGCATACTGGCATCTGTGGGAATGGGTGGAATGGTACAGGTAAACACTTTTACGGAAAGTCTGAAAAGCTGTTTTGATATAAACGGCTTTATAATTGCAGGAATAATTTTTATACTGATTTTTCTCGTCGTAAGCGGAGGTGCTAACCGTATCGGAAAAACCGCACAAATGTTGCTCCCTGCTGTTTCCCTGCTCTATATTGCAGGTTGTATAATAGTTCTTTTTGTTTTCAGAAAAAACATTCCTCATGCTTTCAGTGAGATATTCAGACAGGCTTTCGGAATAAAACAGACAGCAGGCGGTATTTCGGGCTATGCCGTTTCAAGAGCAGTTTCTACAGGTATGAGACGTGGTATATTTTCAAACGAAGCAGGTCTCGGAAGTTCTCCTATTCTGCACAGTGCCGCCGAGAGTGATTCACCCGAATTACAAGGTATGTGGAGTATGTTTGAAGTATTTTTCGATACCATAATATGCTGTACGCTTACAGCAGTAACGGTAATATGTGCATCTCCCGATTTTTCCGTACAAACCGCATTTTCTGCTGTTATCGGAAAATATGCACCACCGTTTTTGGCATTTGAAACGGCTGTATTTGCTTTCTGTACCGTTATAGGCTGGTACTACTGCGGAGAAACGGCGTTCCACTGGCTTGTCGGAAAAAAATGCGGAAAAATTCCGTGTTTTGTTTTTGCCATTACTGCATCACTCGGTGCTGTATTTACCATGCGGACAGTATGGACGTTGTCGGATATTTTCAACGGTCTTATGGCTTTCCCTAATCTCATCGGACTCATTCTTCTCATTAATAAAGTCAGAAAGGAATAAAACGGATATTCAGAGTCAATAAATAATAGTGACCCGTTTTTCAGGGAAAAAATTAAGGAGTAAAGAATTATGAGTTATTCAGGCGAAAACAAATATTTCAGTTTCAGGGACGGTTTCTGTGAATCGCTTCCGAATGTGAATGTAAGTTCAACAGAAGCGTCGGAATTCGGAAGAACTGTTTCACGTTTCTTCAAAAGATTCAGTGTTGGTTGTGACGGTTTCAAACATATGCATATTCTTTATGCGATATGCTGTGGACTTTCAGAATGTGGACGTGATGTCTATGTATGCGAAAATACCGACCTTCCGTCGTTCAAGTTTGGTATGCCTCTGCTTTCCGCAGACTGTGGTATATTTATAAGCGGTGAAAACTGTCTTAAAATATCAATTTTCAATGAAAGCGGTTTCCCTGTTTCATCGGAACTTCTCACCGAAATCATGAATGAAGAACCTGCGGAGACAGTTGAAAATTGCGGAAAAATCACCTCCTCTACTTCTTTCAGAAGTATATATATCGACAATATCGCCGACTCTTTCAGCGGTACGGGTTCTTCAATACCTGCCGGAATAAGTTGCGGAAACCGTTCTGTTCGTTCCCTATGGCTTGAATTTTTTACGGGCGAGGACGACTCTCTTGTATTTCAGATTTCCGATGACGGTCAGCGTGTTAATGCCTACTCGTCAAAAATCGGATTTATCTCATATGAAAAGCTTATACTCGCCTATACTCTCAAACTTTCACAGCAGGGACAAGCCGTATATCTGCCTGAAAATTTCCATTATGCCGCTGATTTTCTTACTTCTGAAAGTCCTTTGAAAACAAGAAGATTTTCAACAGAGAAAAAAATTCCCGAAGAAGCTATAAAACAGCGGTTTCTGCTTGACCCTTTATATATGTGTACTCACCTTGCCGACAACAAACAGAACTTCATAAAATCAGTAAAGGCACTACCTCAGCTTTCTACCGCAAAACGTGAAATAACAATTGACAGCGTTGAAAATATTCCCTGCGGAAAAACTATTCTTGAAAACGACGGAAGGATAATTATATCACGAAGCGGAAAAAACCGCATAACTCTGCTTGCTCAGGCTTATTCCTCCGAAACCGCCGCCGAACTGTGTTCAAACTGGAGCGAAAAATTAAGGCGTATCAGCTCACACGGAAATATTTGACACCTGTAAATAAAAAATTATTAATTATATCTAAGATTGAAGTTTTGCTATTGACATAAGGCACAACATTTTGTATAATTATAAGTATATCATTATGCTTCCGACACAAGTCCGTCTTTGGTCGGCAGCACGTACTTAAAGACTTTACCGGCAGACACCATGCCGTTAAATATATAATTTTTCCGAATTTCTTGTTTCTGTAAGCAATTTACCTCAATTTAAAATTCAGGACCGTTTCCAAACTTCCTCTTAAAACTATTTAATAATTTCAGGTATGTGACTTATCATTCTTTCGGAAAATTTCAAACATTCACCCATCTTCAGAAAGCGAGGTTATATAGTGAACGAAAAAGAAAAAACAAAAAGACCAAGACAAACATCAGCAAAAGGTAATGTACCACAGAAAAGACATTACAAAAAAAGAACTCCTGTACAACAGGAACATTCAGACACTCCTGCCGAAATACAGCACAAACCACGTCCGAGACAGCCAAAGGAAGTAAAAAGAACTGCTGTAAGAATAATTCCGCTCGGCGGTCTTAACGAAATCGGCAAGAATATGACCGTTTTTGAATGTTCTAACGATATGTTCATTCTTGACTGCGGTCTTTCTTTTCCCGATGCAGATATGCCCGGTGTTGACATTGTAATCCCCGATTTCACGTACGTTGAACGAAACAAGGACAGACTAAGGGGTATTGTTATCACTCACGGTCACGAGGACCATATAGGCGGTCTTGCCTACCTTCTTAAAAAAATAAACGTTCCCGTTTATGCCACAAGACTTACCATAGGTCTTATTGAAGGTAAACTAAAAGAACAGGGACTGTCGGGAAAAGTAAACCTGAATGTAGTAGAACCGAGAAAAACCGTAAAACTGGGCTGTATGGCTGTTGAGTTCATAAAGGTAAACCATTCTATCCCCGATTCTGTAGGAATGGCAATTCATACGCCTGCTGGTGTAATCGTCCATACAGGAGACTTTAAAGTTGACTACACTCCCATTGACGGAAAAATCATAGACCTTGCACGTTTCGGTGAACTCGGAAGTAAAGGCGTTCTTGCACTGATGTCGGAATCCACAAATGCCGAACGCCCCGGATATACCCACTCCGAAAAAACTGTAGGCGAATCATTTGACAAGCTTTTTCAGAAAGGCGAGGGAAAACGTATTATAATTGCTACTTTCTCGTCAAATATACACAGAGTTCAGCAGATTATAAACAGTGCTGTCAAGTATGGAAGAAAAGTTGCTGTATTCGGAAGAAGTATGGTAAATGTAATCAATACTGCCATAGAACTCGGATATCTAAACGTTCCCGACGGAATTATAATTGACATAGAAATGATGAATCGCTATGAAAGCGAAAAAATCGTGCTTATAACTACGGGAAGTCAGGGCGAACCTATGTCGGCACTCACACGTATGGCAATGAATGACCACAAAAAAGTCAACATAACGCCAATGGACTTCATTATTATTTCGGCTACTCCTATTCCGGGCAACGAAAAATATGTAACCCGTGTTGTAAACGAACTCATGAAATCAGGTGCGGAAGTCGTATATGAGGCAATGTATGAAGTACACGTTTCAGGTCATGCCTGTCAGGAAGAACTCAAACTCATGATTTCCCTCACAAAGCCTAAATTCTTCATTCCCATACACGGCGAATACAAACATCTCAAAAAGCACAGTGACCTTGCTATTCAGATGGGTATACCGCAGGAAAATATATTTATTGCTGAAATAGGAAACGTAATCGAAACAGACGGTGTAAGAATGGGTGTTGTTTCACAAGTTCCTGCCGGACGTACTCTTGTTGATGGTCTCGGTGTCGGAGATGTAGGCTCTATTGTTCTACGTGACAGAAAACATCTTGCACAGGACGGACTTATTATAATAGTTATAGGTATTGAAAGAAGTTCAAATGAAATTGTAGCAGGTCCCGACATCATATCAAGAGGATTTGTATATGTACGAGAATCTGAAGAACTTATTGTAAACGCCAAACACGTTCTTGTAAGTACTCTGAACAACTGTTCAAATGCGGAACTGAGAGAATGGAATACTCTAAAAGGCAAACTGCGTGACGCACTTTCAGATTACATCTATCAGAAAACAAAACGCAGTCCCATGATTCTTCCAATTATTATGGAAACCTGATTTGTTTCCGAAAGGAGCTGTAAAATTGAAAAAGAAGTTTCCGGCAGTTTCATTAATTCTGCTTATTCTGCTCATTGCAGAGACAACAGCATCTTCGCTGTTTCTGGGTAGTTATGACTCTGCTATGGGAATGATTTGTTTTGTTTCGGCTGTCGTAACCGGCTTAATGCTTATCGCTGAAATGTTTCTTTTATCAAGAAATACAATACGGCACATTACCCGAATGAATGAACATCTTGAAAGTTCGACGGCTGAATACATAAATTCACTGCCCTCTCCCGTTGCTGTAATTGACAGCGAAAAAAAGATTATATGGTATAACATAGCTTTTTACGAGAAAATAAGTTCGGAATGTAATCTTTACGGTATGAGTATCGAAAATCTCACAAATGTCAATTATGACAGTCTTATTGCAAACGGAAATATTTTATGCACTGTAAACGGCAATACATACCGTGTAAGTTCCGAAAAATCCGAAAAGGACAATATATCTTTTCAGGTTCTCTGCTTTCATGACGAAACAGAATATATCTCACTTAAAAGGAAATTTGATAAAACACACCCTAATGTCGTCGTTATAACCGTTGACAACTATGACGAAATATTACAGAATGCAAAGGAAAGCGAAAAATCACAGGCTTCCGTTGAAGTGGAAAAGCTTATTGAAAACTTTATGAGCAGTACAAACGGGTTTGTCAAGAAAAGCGGTTCAAACACTTTCTATGCGGTAATTGAAAAACGTCATCTTGACGAAATTATTTCGGGAAAATTCAAAATTCTTGACCTTGCAAGAAACATAAAAATAGCAGGAAAATATCCGCTTACTTTTTCGATAGGTGTCGGACAGGGTGCGGAATCACTTGCAGACAGTGAAAAAATTGCCAAACAGTGTCTTGATATGGCACTTGGCAGAGGCGGTGACCAGGCTGTTATAAAGACAGAAAGCGGTTATCAGTTTTTCGGAGGTGTTTCAAAAGGCATGGAGAAAAAATCCCGTGCCAAAACACGAATACTTGCAAACGCCTTACAGGATATTATCATGAACTCGGACAAGGTCTTTCTTATGGGTCACCGTTTCGGCGATTTTGACTCGGTCGGTGCTTCATGCGGTATGGCAGGAGCGGTTAGACTTCTCGGAAAAGAATCATATATTGCCGTAAACCGTACAAAAAATCTTGCTTCAAAGCTCATAGATGAAACCGAAAAATATACAGAAGGTGAATTTTTCATAACTCCCGAAAATGCCGTTTCCTCAATCACTGAAAATGACCTGCTTATTATCGTGGACACTCACAGCAGAGATTGTGTTGAAAGTCCTGAACTTTACAGCAAGGCTAAATCAGTGGTAGTGATTGACCATCATCGCAAAACGGTCAATTTCATCGACAATGCAGTTATCTTTCACCATGAACCTTATGCGTCATCTGCTTCTGAAATGGTAACAGAAGTAATTCAGTATTTTAATTTTCCTCTTGATGAAAAACTTCCGAAATGTCACGCAGACGCTCTGCTTTCGGGAATTATGCTTGATACGAAAAATTTCGTTATGAGAACAGGTGTACGTACTTTTGAGGCGGCGGCTTTTCTGAAAAAACTCGGTGCGGACACTGTGTCGGTAAAACTTCTTTTCTCAGGCTCAATAGATTTATACCGCAGAAAATCACAGATTGTCGCTTCTGCTGAAGTATACAGCAACTGTGCAATTGCAGAAGCAGATTTTGAATCGGACGACATAAGGCTTGCAGCTCCTCAGGCAGCAGACGAACTTCTGAGTATAACAGACGTTTTTGCATCATTCGTAATTTACAAGACGGGAAATACCGTAAATATTTCCGCACGTTCTCTCGGTGCTGTAAACGTTCAGGTAATAATGGAAAAACTCGGCGGTGGCGGTCATCAGACTATGGCTGCCACTCAGATTGAAAATATTTCAACCGAAGAAGCTAAGGAAAAGCTGAAATCGGCTATTGACGAAACTGATTATTCCGGACAGGAAACATAATAAAATTATTTTTCATATCCGGATTATATATTTTTTAAACACGAAAGGCGGTTTTTTAATGAAAGTTATTTTTTTAAAGAACGTTAAAGGCTCAGGCAAAAAAGGCGAGGTAAAGAACGTTGCCGACGGATACGCAAGAAATATGCTTATTCCAAAGGGTCTTGCAATCGAAGCAAACGCAAAGAATATGGCTGAACTTGCCGGACAGCAGTCATCCGCACAGCACAAAATTGACCTTGAAATTCAGTCTGCAAAAGAATCTGCTGAAAAAATCAAAGGTAAAAAGGTAAATATAAAGGCAAAAGCAGGCTCAAACGGAAAACTTTTCGGTTCTGTTACTGCGGGAAATGTTGCTGAAGCAATGAACGAACAGCTCGGCGTAAAAGTTGACAAGAAAAAAATCACACTCAGTTCTGATATAAAGAATTTCGGTTCTTACAACGCTGTAATCAAACTTTATAACGGAATTTCCGAAAAAATCGATGTTGAAGTTATTGAAGGCTGATATGGTGACACCGTATGGACGAAAATAATATAATTTTCTCCGCCCGTGAACTTCCACACAGCATCGAAGCAGAACAGTCAGTTATAGGTGCAGTGCTTGCCGACCCTTCCGTACTTCCCGAAGTGGTTGAAATAATAAAGCCCGAATACTTCTACAGTGAACAGCATAAGGAAATATATTCGATAATATTCAGAATGTTCACTTCCGGTATTCCCGTCGATATAGTTACGGTACTTAACGAAACGGAAAAACTCGGCATATTCGACACCATTAACGAAGGACGACGTTATCTTGCTGAAATAGCCAATACCCTGCCGTCAACCGCAAATATTTCAAGCTACTGCAAAATAGTTGCGGACAAGTATATGATAAGAAGTCTGGGTTATGTTGCAAAAAATATTCTTGAGAATATACAGTCAGGCGAAAGTGATTCACAGATTCTGCTTGATTCCGCCGAACAGCAGATATATGATATACGTCAGGGACGTGATGTAAAAGGTCTCACTCCCCTTTCTGACGCTATTGCCGAAGCTTATGACAGACTCGGCAAGATTTCAGGTCCTGACAAGGAAAAGTATATCGGTGCAAAAACAGGTTTTACCCTGCTTGACAGCATTATATCAGGTCTAAACAAATCAGATCTGATTATAATTGCAGCACGTCCTGCTATGGGAAAGACTTCATTTGCCATGAATATTGCGGTAAACGTTGCGAAACGAACCGAAAAGGACGTTGTAACGTTCAATCTTGAAATGTCAAAGGAACAGCTTGCGACACGTGTTCTTTCAACTGAATCGCTTGTAGATTCAAACAGTTTCCGAAACGGACGAATAAGCGGTGACGACTGGGTAAAACTTGCAACAGGTGCGGGCTATTTAAGTTCATTGCCGATTTATATCGACGATACAGCAAGTATGACAGTTCAGCAGATAAAAGCAAAACTAAGACGTATAAAAAATCTTGGTCTTGTAATTATCGACTATCTTCAGCTTATGACTTCTACTTCACGTTCAGATAACCGAGTTGTTGTAATTTCGGAAATAACAAGACAGCTGAAAATAATGGCAAAAGAACTGAATGTTCCTGTAATTCTTCTCTCACAGCTTTCACGTGCCGTTGAGAGCCGTACCGACAAGCGACCCATGCTTGCAGATTTGCGTGAGTCGGGTTCTATCGAGCAGGACGCTGATATAGTACTTTTTCTTTACCGTGACGCATACTATAACAAGGAAAGCACTCAACAGAATATTTCGGAATGTATAATAGCAAAAAACCGTCACGGCGAAACTGGAACTGTTCAGCTTATATGGGACGGTCAGCATACACGCTTCTCAAATCCGGATTTCAGCAAACCGGCGGAGAATTAGAAAAATGATAAATAAAATATTTTCTTTTGTAAAAAAACATAATATGATAAATAAAGGCGATACTGTTATATGCGGTCTTTCGGGCGGTGCAGACAGTGTCTGCCTTCTTCTTGTACTTTGTGAACTAAGCAAAAAAATTAACTTCACCTTAAAAGCACTTCATGTGAATCATTGTTTAAGGGGTGCGGAAAGCAACCGTGACGAAAAATTCTGTCATGACATTTGTGAAAGACTGGGTATCCCATTTACTTCCGTTTCCTGCAATGTCACTGAATTTGCGGAAAAAAATTCACTTTCCATTGAAGAAAGTGCAAGAAAACTGAGATATTCACTGTTCAGTGAATATTCAGAGGGCGGAAAAACTGCAACCGCACACAATGCAAATGACAATCTTGAAACGGTTATCCTCAATCTTGCAAGAGGTTCTGCATTAAAAGGACTGGCAGGTATTCCGCCCGTACGTGACAATATAATCCGTCCGATTCTTACGGTCAGCCGTGATGAGATTGAAAAGTATCTGAATGAAAAGGGACAGAATTATGTCACTGACAGCACAAATCTTTCCGACGACTACACAAGAAATAAAATCCGTCATCTGATACTTCCCGTTCTGAAAGAAATAAATCCTTCGGTAATTGAAACGTCGGTCAATTCAATTGACGCAGTACGGTCAGAAAATTTTCTTATAGAAGAACAGACGGAAAAAGCGTTGTCCTTATGCAGAAAAGGCAGTAAGCTGAACGGTCTGAATGAATTTAATGAAGTTATACGCAGAAGATGTATAGCAGTTCTTCTTTCTGAAAATTCACTCCCCTACTCACATAAAAGACTTGAAGAAGCTGATAAAATTCTTGTCGGCGGTGGAAAAATAAATATTTCGGGAGATATTTTTTTCGTCTCAGACGGAAAAACTGCTGAACTTAAAAAAATTCCACGTAAAAAAGAACAGGAACTTATTTCGGCTGAACTGAAAACAGGCGAAAATATGATTTTTCCTGACAAAATACTTTTCTGCGAAATTATTTTATGTGATGATTTTCGGAAAATTCATGACGTTCACAAAAAATTAACATTTTATCTTCTTGACTATGATAAAATAATAGGAAGGGTTATTCTGCGAAACCGCAGATTCGGCGATAAAATAAGACTTTCAGGCAATAACTTTACTTCTTCGGTAAAAAAGCTTATCAACGAAAAAGTCCCGTCGGCTCTGCGTGAAGAAATGCACTTTCTTGAAGATGAGGAAGGCACTGTATTTGCGGAATATCTCGGTGTTGCCGACCGTGTTGCGACGGACTGCAATACAAGAAAATTTCTGAAAATTTCAGTAAGAAACAAATAACAAGATTGGAGTGGATATTTTGACACCAAAAAAGAACAAGGGCATTTTCACTTATCTTTTCATTGTTCTGCTTGCCATTTTCTGCATTTATTTTGTAAGTACAAGGCTCTCGGGAACAACGGATAAAAATGACTATACAAACGTAATCAGTCATTTTGACAACTATGAGGTTTCATATTATAAGCTTGACCTCGGCACAGGTGAACTTACTTATCAGCTAAGAGGTGAGGAAACCAGAAAGAAGTATGAAGTCCCGAATGTGAGTATTTTCCTTGATGATACCGAAAACTACAGACAGGAATACAACAAGAAGCACCCGAATGAACCGCTTAAACAGGACTATATAAAGATTACCGACAGAACATGGCTGTATTCTCTTATCCCTGTCGTTCTGACTATTCTGTTGGGTGTGGCAATACTTTACTTCATGATGAAACAGAGCGGAGGTGGCGGAAAATATTCGTCATTCGGAAAAGCCAATCTGAAAAATCAGGCAAGTGCAAGAAAAGCTACTTTCAAAGACGTTGCAGGTGCGGAAGAAGAAAAACAGGAACTTGAAGAAATAGTTGACTTCCTCAAACACCCGAACAAATACAAGGAAATCGGTGCAAAAGTACCGAAGGGCGTACTTCTGTTAGGACCTCCCGGAACAGGTAAAACTCTCCTCGCAAGAGCGGTGGCAGGTGAAGCAGGCTGTCCGTTCTTCCCTATTTCAGGCTCGGACTTTGTTGAAATGTTCGTCGGTGTAGGTGCTTCCCGTGTCCGTGACCTCTTTGAACAGGCTAAAAAGCACGCTCCTGCTATTATCTTTATCGACGAAATTGATGCTGTAGGTCGTCACAGAGGTGCAGGTCTCGGAGGCGGTCACGACGAACGTGAACAGACACTTAACCAGCTCCTTGTTGAAATGGACGGTTTCACGGGTACTGAAAGTGTTATTGTAATCGCCGCAACAAACAGACGTGATATTCTCGACCCCGCCCTTTTAAGACCCGGACGTTTTGACAGACAGATTGTTGTTGGTTATCCCGATGTAAAGGGACGTGAAGAAATTCTTAACGTTCATGCAAAAAACAAGCCTTTAGCCCCTGATGTAGACCTTAAAGTAATCGCACAGACAACTCAGGGATTCACAGGTGCTGACCTTGAAAACCTCCTCAATGAAGCCGCACTCCTTGCCGCAAGGTCTGAACGTATGGCTATAACAGAAAAGGACATTGAGGACGCTACAATGAAAGTTATTGCAGGTCCTGAAAAGAAGTCAAGAATTGTTTCCGAACACGACAGATGTGTTACGGCTTATCATGAATCAGGTCACGCAATAGCCGCATATAATCTTCCTACACAGGACAAAGTACATCAGGTCACTATTATTCAGCGTGGAATGGCAGCAGGTCTTACAGTTACACGCCCCGATAACGACGACCAGCACGTTTCAAGAAATCAGATGCGTGAGAGTATTATAATGCTTCTTGGCGGTCGTGTTGCGGAGGAGCTTGTTCTTGACGATATATGCACGGGTGCTTCAAACGACATTGAACGTGCCACATCAACAGCAAGAAACATGGTTACAAAATACGGTTTCTCGAAAAAACTCGGTACTGTTGTTTACGGCTCGGACAATGATGAAGTTTTTCTTGGTAAAGATTACGGACATACAAGAAATTACAGTGAAGCCGTCGCCGCACAGATTGACAATGAAGTTTCTTCAATCATTCAGAAAGCATACAGTGACTGTGCCGATATCCTTAATGCAAATATCGACAAGCTTCACCTGCTTGCAAAGTACCTTCTTAAATTTGAAAAAATTGACGGTGAAGATTTTGAAAAACTCATGAAAGGCGAAATAACCGAAGATATTCTCTCTGACCCTGTTGAAAACAATATCGGCAGTGACGATAGTGACGTTAAGGAAATTCTTTAAAGAAATAATGCTTTACGGACTGCCGCAAAAAAATTGTGGCAGTCCCGTTTTTTAAATTTATAATACCACAAAAAACAGGAGATAAAAAATGAACAAAAATTATTATTCCAATCAGATAAACAAAATTCTGAGTGAAGTGAAAAAAGCCGTTATAGGCAAAGACCAGATTATTGTAAAAGTTTTACTTGCGATTCTCTGTAAGGGTCATGTACTTATTGAAGACATTCCCGGAGTGGGAAAGACTACTCTCGCTCTTGCCTTTTCAAAGGCCCTTTCACTCGAACATAACCGTATGCAGTTCACACCCGATGTTCTTCCGTCTGATGTTACTGGTTTTTCCATATACAATAAAGGCACAAATACATTTGAATTCCGTGAAGGCGTTGCTTTCTGCAACCTCTTTCTTGCCGACGAAATAAACCGTACTTCAAGCAAAACGCAGTCCGCACTTCTTGAACTCATGGAAGAAAAAAGCATAACCGTTGATGGCGTTACCTATAAACTTCCCGAACCATACACCGTAATCGCAACACAAAACCCGATAGGCTCGGCTGGTACTCACAATCTTCCTGACTCACAGCTTGACCGTTTCATGTTAAAGCTTAGTATGGGTTATCCTGACTTCAGCGGTGAGGTATCAATTCTTAAATCAAAGTCAACAGACAATCCGCTTGAAAATGTGAACCCTGTTGCAGACGCTGACTTCATTCTTGAACTTCAGGAATATATTTCCAATATATATATTGATGACAGAATATATGAATATATCGTTTCACTTGCATCGGCAACAAGAAACCACCCCATGCTCAAGCTCGGAATAAGTCCAAGAGGTACACTTGCCCTCATGAACATTTCAAGAGGAATCGCCGCCGCAATGGGACGTGATTATGTTATTCCCGACGATATTTCATATATATGCAGGGACGTTTTTGAACACCGTGTAATGCTGAACTCAAAGGCAAAGCTGTCTGAAATCACAGCAGGAAACGTAATAAACGAAATTATAAAGTCTGTATCCGTTCCGGGAATTTCCAAAAGGTAAACAGCCATGATTCTTACAAAAATCCTGTTTTTAATCCTTATATTCATATGTATATTTTTCTATATACTCTATGTATGGAACTTTTCACTCATACTCCTTATAATTTTCGTAACACTTCCTGTGGTTATGTTTATAACAACCCTTATTACAAAACACATGATAAAAGCTGAATTTGCCGTACAGAACAAAACCACTCCTAAAAATTCGTCTTTCCCTGTACAGCTTTGTGTTACAAACAAAAGCATATTCCCGATAGGAAAAGCAGAAGCACATATTGAATATTATAATATTTTCAATAATCAGATTAACGAATTTGAACTACTGTTTCCCGTTCAGGCACGGAACACACAACGTATAACGTTTCAGCTCAGTTCAAAATACTGCGGTATACTTAAAATCCGTTCCGCATATATTGATATTTATGACCCTCTGCGGATTTTCAGATTCAGAACAGGAAAGAATGTTCATACTGAAATAGCAGTCATGCCCGAAATACATGAGGTAAACGGTGCTATAAGCTATACCGACAGAGAAAGCGAGGAAAGTTCCGTATTTTCGGAAAGCAAGGCTGGCGATGACCCGTCGGAAATTTTTGATTTGCGTGACTATATAAACGGTGACAAACTAAACCGTATTCACTGGAAACTAAGTTCAAAAAAAGATGAACTTATAGTAAAAGAATACAGTATGCCCGTTGACGTTCCCTGTATGCTGTTCCTTAATCTGAAATGCTATGAAGATTCTGAATATACACTACCCGTTTTTGATACACTGGTTGAAACACTGATTTCCGTTTCACAGTTTATGATTGAAAACGAACGTATCCATACAATAGTATACTATAACTCCGAAACAAGAGATTTCAGCGAAGTTAATATAACAAGTCCTGAAATACTTGCCGCAACTGTAAGGAATCTGATACTTTCAATAAGTGACAATCTTTACTGCGAACCACCTGAACGTTATTTTCAGGTAAATTCAAATATATCACTTTCATCGTTTACTTTTATAACTTCCGTTCCAAATACGCCTGTTCTGCACTATATCGAAGAAAACGTTGACGCTGATATAAGAAACGCAGTTGTTGTGGTCAAATCACCTGAATCTGCCGTTGAAGTCTGCTCTGGACTTTCGGAACTCAACACAATACCAGTTGTAATAGGCAGAATAACTTCATCAATCAAGGATATCGAACTTTAAAGGGAATGAATATGAAAAAAAAGGTTTTGCAAAATAATAACGGCGTTGTAATATGTGACAGTATTGTAATGTCAGTAAGAAAAAAACGCCCTAATCTCAGAAAGCCCGAAACCGTATTTATAGCTGTTATGGGATTTGTTTCGGTTATAATGTCATTTCTCGGAATGTTTGACTTCAATTATAACCATAGTACGCTTATAATGTCGGCTGTCGGATTCTCCGCATTTTATATTATACTTTCAATTATCGGAAAACGTGCATTGTGGGTAATGCTTGGCTCTGTACTTGTTTTTATATTTACGGCATACAAAAATATCTCCAATATTGCATCGGGCTTTAAGTTCATGTATAATATCGTTTACAGTGATTCATACCATACGGAAATAAGTTACTATAAATCGCTTCCTCCTGCTATGGAAGAACAGTCTGTAACTACCCTGTTTATATTCTGTATATGGTTACTGGCAATAATCATCTATTTCTTCACTATTTATCACCCCAATCCCATTCTCCCTCTGCTTGCAACGTTTCCCGTTCTTGAAATCGGACTTTACAACGGTATAGAAGTACCAGTATTCTGGGGAATAACTACCGTTGCATACTGGCTTGCACTCCTTGCAATGTCAACAATTGACATAGGAGAATTAAACGGAGGAAGCGGAGGATTTGTAAGGAAAGACAACGTTTTTTTCCCGAAAAGACAAATGCGTCTTAAAGTCACCGAAAAATGCGGTCTTTTCATCGTCATAACCACGCTGATAATAACCGCTGTTGCCGCATTGTTTATAAATATTTCGGGATATAAAAGAAGTGACGAACTAAACCGCAAGCGTGTTGAAATACGTGATGCTATAAACTCCTTTTCTCTCGAAAACTTAGCTGAAAGTGTTTCAAGAATCACAAGCGTTTTCGGATTTTCATTCACTTATGAAAATCATAAGCTCGGAACTACCGACAGGCTTAAATTTAAAAATACCACAGACCTTATAGTTACCGTCGACCGCCAGCATGACGGTGCAATTTATCTGAAAGAATACACAGGCTCAGTATATGACAATAATTCATGGTCTGACCTCAGCGACAGCATTTATAAAAATCCGCTGTTTTCAGATTTCAAAAATTACGAAGTATATCCGCAGGACTTTCCGTCTCTCTTTGGAAGAAATGCTGTTCCCGATACCCCCACAATGACTATATGGATTAAGTCAAAACTCAGGGACAACAAGAGTTTTTCACCGTATGGTACGGACAATTTCGGTAATCTTACCTACAATAAAGATATGACAGTTTCATCAAAAAGAAAAGATAACAATGAATTTTCATATAAATTCATAGCGGTAAACAATGATATTATTGCTTCATCTCTCGGTGAACCCTCTGTCAATATCTACTCGGCAGGCAATATCTACAATGAAGAAGTGAGAGACAAAGTTTACAAGTACTGCACAGAAAACGGAGTTTTTGACCATGACGATATTTTCTATACCGAAAATGAAATGCCTTTCAATAATGATGAATATGTTTATTCAAACGGAAATGTTCTTCTCGGTCATCTTCTTCAGACAAGATATAAGGAATTTGTCTATAATAATTATCTGCAAATCCCCGACAACAAGAATACGGAAGAAGTACGTGAAGCATATGCAGACGTTTTACAGTATGCCGAAAATGCACATTCTGCTTCAGAAAAACTTGAAGCTCTTACAATGATTCGTGAAAGAATAGATTCACAGAATGTATATTCGTTAAGTCCCGGAAAAACTCCGTCAAACCGTGATTTTGTAAACTACTTCCTGCTTGAAAACCACAAGGGCTATTGCATACACTATGCAACTTCGGGTGTAATGCTTGCAAGAATGGCTGGTATTCCTGCACGATATGCAACAGGATATGTAATTGTCGGCGAGGATTTCAGTGAAGAAAATTCAAACGGTGACGGCACTTACACAATCACATTAAAGGATAACAGAAGTCATGCGTGGGCGGAAATCTATCTCGACGGATACGGCTGGGTTCCTTTTGAATTTACGGCAGGATATTCTGACACTTCCATAGTTACAGGAACAACAACACCAAATACCGTAACCGATACCGCAACCGTGACAACAACCGTTGTCCGTAATTCAGAACGTCAGACAATGACACGTCGTTCGTCAGTAAAGCCGACAACAAGCACTGTAACAACAACCGTTACATCAGGTGTTGCAGGAGTTTCCCCGAAACATCATAGCAGCGGAAACAATAGTGCAAAAACAATTCCGAAATCTCTTAAAATAATATTTACCGTAATCATATCAGCAGGCGGAATTGTCTTAATAACTTATCTGAGAAGAAGAATAATTATTACTTCACGCATCAAAAACTTCACAACAGGCAATAACTCACACAAAGCCGTATCAATGTACAGCTATGCTGAAAAACTTCTTGCCTCGCAGAAACTCCGTAAGGAAGATATGAAATTCAGTGAATTCGCGGAACTTGCAGAGAAAAACATGAGCGGAAAACTTTTCAGTGAAGGTGATTTCAGTCGTTTCATGAACATTTCTCTAACAGCAGGATTCAGCAACACTTCTCCCGACAATGAGGAAATAAAATTCTGCCGTAAATTCGTTACGGAACTTTCAGGCAAAATTTATGAACAGTCGGACTTTATTCACAAGTTTATCATGAAGTTCATAACTGTTCTTAAATAATTATATAATCAGGAGGTCATTTTTTATGAAAACCAGTACTGCAAAAGGTATTATTCTCATTATTTCAGGAATAATTGTAACTTTTTTCCCCGGCATAATATCATCTCTTTTCTACCTTATTGGAACAGCTATAATAATTTTCTGCGTAATAAACATTATAAAATCACTTATTACAGCTAATCCTATTTCCATAATTCCAAACGTTATCGGAATAATTATCGGCGGTGTGGTAACTTCACTTCCGCACTTCGTACAGACTATAATTCCGCTTACTATCGGTCTTATTCTTGCTTTCAACGGTCTTGACCATGTCGGAAAAGCTATCTCAAATGTCGGTTCACGTGCTTTTAACATAATCCTTGCAGTAATAACTCTCGGACTGGGTTGTACTCTGCTTTTCCACCTCGTTAAAGCAGGAAACGCAACACGTATTATAGCTGGTCTTGTAATGGTCGGTGCAGGTGTGTATGATTTTCTTTCGGGAAAAAACTCCTCCGGCGGAAATGGCGGAATAATTGACGTTGACAGCTATTCAGTAAAGGACGACAATAAATTTCTCAGATAAATTTCAAAACAGTAGGACTTTTTATGTCATGCTCTCTTTACTACACAGCAAAAAGAAACATATCACTGACTGATACAGAAAACAAATATATAAACAATATCATTGAAGAATGCAATTCAAAATATCCGTTCAGTGAAAAAGCAGAAGATTTCTGTGTATACGACACAACAGAAAATGGTATTATATTCAGCGGTTCAACAAAACTGCCATATACCGACAACTTTGAATTATCATTTGAAGTCTGCGAATACTGGCTTGAATATCTTACAGAAATAACAAAAGTACTTCACGATTGTCAATGGAATGTATCACTTGATGATGTCAGTCTGATTTACAGCAAAAGCACAGGCTGGAGATTTCCAACAGACAAGAAATAAAAAATGATATTCAGAAAAAACAACGCTATTATGAAAAAAATTATTCACAAATACTGTACAGAAGAACACACAATCGACGGAGTAAAAACATATATCATTCCAAAAGAATGTTATGATGAACTGTATCACGATATAGAGATTTCAGAACTTTGTGACATAATGAAAAAACACAGTCTATATTCTGTTAAATATCTTAAAGAGACAGATATTTCAGAAATTTTTCTGTCAATCGTATTTGCATACAGAGAAATCATGTATGATTTCATACCTTGCTATAAGTATAATGAAAAATTATACCATGTAGCATTTAAAACCGGTTGGTTCTGTCTTGAATGTCGTCAACCAAATACATTCAACGGTATATACGTCATACCAATGAGCGAAGATGACCCACTTTTTTTGCCGTTGGACGTAACACCCGAAATACCACCTGTTTTTAAGAAAATGCCGTGTCGGAAATGCGGAAAACCATTAAGCAGACGATTCATGAAAATAAGTTAAACAGAAAAGCCTGAAAGTAAAATTTCAGGCTTTTTTCTTGACTTTTTTTCACTGATATTATATAATTATCTATAATGTATATTTATTTGAAAGTTCAAGGA
>DETU01000075.1:6623-29551 GCA_002362175.1 Ruminococcus sp. UBA3280 | reverse complement strand
AACGAATGTTTTTTGTTGTCAAGTATTATTTAAAATATTTTTTATTTAATATTATAACGAAATTTTTTTATATAATAAAATCTGAATTTTAGTAGTGACATCTCGGAAATTTTGTGATATAATAAGTCTGTACACTATATTTTACAAAAGGACGTGCTGAAACATGAATTTCAATTATGATGTTATTATTGCAGGCTGCGGTGCAGCGGGTCTTTATGCGGCTATAAACCTACCGTCATCGCTTAAAATTCTTATTGTATGCAAGCGTGAACTCAGTCTCTGTAATTCTTCTCTCGCTCAGGGCGGTATTGCCGGAGTGTATAACTCTCCGACGGATAATATCCAGTACCATCAGAACGACACCCTTATTGCAGGCGGATTCAAGAATAATGTTGACGCTGTTCATACTCTCGTCAGTGAAGCGGCTCAGGATTTGGAGCATATAATTGAACTGGGTGTCGATTTTGATAAAAATCCCGACGGAACTTATCACCGTACCCTTGAAGGTGGTCACAGTCATCACCGTATATTCCACCATGCCGACGCTACAGGCAAGGAAATTACTGAAACTCTGCTTGAAAATGTTCAGAAGCTTGAAAATGTAACAATAATGGAAAATACCATTATCTGCGGAACTAAAAAGACTTCTACGGGATATTCCGCTTTTCTGAAAAGTGATGATACTTATCAGACATATAACTGTCATTTCATGATTTTTGCAACGGGCGGTATAGGTCGTGTATATGAATTTACAACAAATTCCGCTATTGCAACAGGTGACGGCATTACATTTGCCTATGAAATGGGTGCGAAAATCAAAAATTTAAGCTATGTACAGTTCCACCCGACTGCTTTCAACAACAGGGCAACACGTGAATGTTTCCTTATTTCCGAAGCGGTAAGAGGTGAGGGGGCATATCTGCTGAACTGTAAAAAAGAACGTTTTATGCATAATTACGATGAACGTCTTGAACTTGCACCGAGAGATGTTGTCTCACATTCGATAGTACTTGAATCAAGAAAACAGAACTCAACGGAGTTTTTCCTTGATATAAGTTATAAGGACAGTGAATTTCTGAAGAAGCGTTTTCCTATGATTTACAGGAATCTTCTCAAACAGGGATTTGACCTTACAAAAGAACCTGTTCCGATTTTCCCGTGTCAGCATTATCTTATGGGCGGTATCGATGTTGACAATAATTCGGAAACAAGTCTGCACAATCTTTTTGCCTGCGGTGAGTGTTCACATACAGGCGTACACGGAAGCAACCGTCTTGCAAGCAATTCACTTCTTGAGGCTCTTGTATTCTCACGTCATGCGGCAAGATGTATTGAATCAAGACTTGACAGCGTTCCCGAAAATTTTGAAACGGCTGAATTTGATGCACATCTTGACGGAGAACATATGCCGAAAGGTTTCCGTACAGAAACACGCCGTATCATGCAGAAAAGTCATTTTGTTATTCCCGACAAGAAAGAGGCAACGGAAGGATTTAAGCGTATAAAGGAAATGCGTGATAATCTTATTGAGTCGGGATATATTGTTGATACGGATTATGTACTTGCTAAATCAATAGTTACGATTGCATATATAATTCTCGGAGAAGTGATGCAGTAAAAAAGTTTTTATAATATCTGTCTTTTTTTGTCACCTTTATACGAATATATTAATAAATATATTTATGAGGTGATTTGCATGAAAAAGATTATGTGTATTATATCTGTCCTTATGTTATCGGGCGGTTTTTATTCAGGTTCAGCTATGGCGGAAAATGCTGTTGTGGGTGATATAAACGGCGACGGTATTTTCAATTCGTCTGATTTGAATCTTGTCAGTGATTATGTTCTCGGAAAAATTCAGTTTTCGGAAAATCAGTATTACAGTGCTGATATTAACGGCGACGGTCGGGTTGACTCGTTTGACCTTGTTGCTATGCGTAAAGAATTGACTGTTGCCGACGCTGAACTTCCGACAGGAAAGTATATCGGCAAATCTGAAAAAGGTATCCGTCGCTATAATTTTTTCGAGGGCGGTGGAAATTATGTTGACAGTTCAACAGGAATAGGCTCGGCGTTTGCGTGGGAAATAAACGGAAATAATGTTACTTTGCATATCGGTTCTGCTGACAATACAACAAATGCAGTTATCGAATGGACTGACGAAAATCATTTTAATCTTATATGGGAGAACGGAATTATAGAAAAATTTTCACCGGAAAGTGCTGAACTTCCGACAGGAAAGTATATCAGCGAATCTGAAAAAGGTGTCCGTTATTACAACTTTTTCGAGGGCGGTGGAAACTATGTTGACAGTTCAACGGGAATAGGCTCGGCGTTTACGTGGGAAATAAACGGAAATAATGTTATTGTACATATCGGTTCTGCTGATAACACAACAAATGCAGTTATCGAATGGACTGATGAAAATAATTTTAATCTTATATGGGAGGACGGAACAGTGGAAAAGTTTTCACCAACCCGTGTTGAAGTGATTAACGGTATAACTTATATTGACGGTATTCTTATAGCAAACAAGAGTTATGGACTGCGGGCAGACTATAATCCTATGGGGCTTACTGCTGAAACTCAGAAAGCTTTCAATGAAATGTCAGCAGCAGCCGAAAAGGACGGTTTATGCCTCTGTGTATATTCGGGCTTCCGTTCATACAGCTATCAGCAACAGATTTATAACAATTATGTTTCCGCTTACGGTAAGGAAACAGCCGATACCTTTTCCGCACGTGCAGGACATTCAGAACATCAGACAGGTATGGCTATTGATGTGAACTGTGCCGACGACTCTTTTGAAGGCACGCCCGAGGCTTTGTGGCTTGCCGAAAATTCATGGAAATATGGCTTTATAATCCGTTATCCGAAAGGAAAACAGCATATTACTGGATATAAATATGAACCTTGGCATATCCGTTATCTCGGCAAAGAAACGGCGGGGAAAGTTTACCGTTCAAGACTTACACTTGAGGAGTATCTCGGAATTGATTCGATATACAGATAATATATTTTGATAAAAATAAAGGGGGTTGACCATGACTTTTGAAAAAAAGTTTGAACATTATCTTTCAAAAGTCGAAAAAATACGGGGGCAGATGGAAGATTTTACGGAAGAAGCCACAAAAACTGCTTTGATAATGCCGTTTTTTTCGGTTCTGGGATATGATGTCTTTGATACAAATGAATTTATGCCTGAATTTACTTGTGATGTCGCTACTAAAAAGGGTGAAAAGGTTGACTATGCCATATTAAAGGACGGAGAACCGATAATTATAATTGAAGCAAAAAGAGCAGGAATGAAATTACAGAAACAACAGCAGGGTCAGCTTTTCAGGTATTTTTCTACAAACCGTTGCAGAATAGCTATACTTACAAACGGGGTAATATACCAGTTTTTCAGTGATTTGAATGCTGCCAATATAATGGACGACGAGCCTTTTCTTTCATTCAATATTTTTGAAGATGACCCTTCCATATATATTTCGTCTGTAAAACAATTCTGTAAGGAAGAATTTGACATCAAGAACGTTATTTCAAAAGCTGTTTTTCAGAAGTATGCGACGGTAGTTGAAAAAACGTTGAAACAGGATTTGCTGAATCCGAGCGACGAGATTGTAAAGTATTTTCTGTCAAGACCTGAAGTGAAAACAGGAAACCGTATAACTGCACAGATGATAGAAAAGCACCGTGAAACAACAAGGCTGGCTATGCAGAAAGTTTTCGGTGTGAATATACAGGAAGTTTCGGACGATATGGAATATTGTGGAAATAATGAATGTTTTTCGGAAGAACCGGAAACGCAGTCTGTTCAGTCAATATCCGAAAAGCTGCAGAATATCCTTAGAGGCATTATTCCTGACTTTTCATTTATTTCCGAAGATTCTGCTGATTACTGTCGTCTGCATATATATACATCTGCAAATAAAAAAATCGGAAATGTGAAGATACTGAAATCTGATTTTTCAATACAGTGGAAAAAGACGGGAAATCAGGAACTGCATATTCTGAAATCGGAAGATGATATAAAAAATTACATATAATAAAAACGAAAGGAAGCTGAAAATGAAACTTTTACAGTGCTATATTGACAATATTATAACTACCGCCCTTATGGAAGATATAAATTATATCGACGCAGCGGCAGACAATCTTATTCCAGAAGAACACAGAAGCTCCGCATATTATGTGGCAAAGGATACAGGAGTTGTATGCGGAATTGAAGTTGCAAAGCGTGTGTTTGAACTCGCAGGCGGTGATGTTGACTTTAAGATACTTATTAAAGACGGTACAAAGGTAAAGAAAGGTGATGTTATTGCAGAACTGGAAGGCAGTACTCTTACTCTTTTAAAGGGTGAAAGAACAGCCCTCAATCTTTTACAGCATATGTCGGGAATTGCCACAGCTACCAACAAATGCGTTGAACTTGTTGCAGGTACAAAGGCATCTGTAACCGATACAAGAAAGACACTTCCCGGTCTGCGTGCGTTGCAGAAATATTCCGTAACAGTCGGCGGAGGAAAAAACCACAGATTCAATCTTTCCGACTGTGCAATGCTTAAAGATAATCATATTGACGCTTACGGCGGTATTACTCCGGCAGTTACAGCACTCCGTGAAAAAATCGGTCATACGGTCAAGATTGAAGTTGAAGTGCGTACACTTGACGAACTCAGAGAAGCACTTGATAATAAGGTTGAAATAATCATGCTTGACAATATGACAAATGATGATATGAAAAAAGCCGTTGAAATTACGGACGGTCGTGCATTGCTTGAAGCTTCAGGGAACGTTACTGCTGATAATATCCGTTCGGTAGCTGAAACGGGTGTTGATATAATTTCACTCGGTGCTTTGACACATTCTGTAAAGTGCTTTGATATTTCCATGAAAATAAACAAGTGATTTATTATAGCTATCCTGAATTAATTCGATACTAATAAAAAAGTTTAAGCCTCGGAGCAATTATTGATAACTGCTTAGGGGCTTGTTTTTAATATTCGATTACTCGCATAAATCAGAATTTAGCACATTACTCAAACCCCATAGCAGCTTTTACATTGTGCATTTCTTTTGTTCCTATAAGGTTTTCTAAAAGAGTGAATGCAACCTCTGGTGCAGTTTGTGGGCAATACGAAGTAATGATATTATCAGTTTTAACAACAGGCTCATTAACAATTTCTACACCATATTCTGCAAGCTGTTTCTGTCTTTGTCCGTTATTCAGATGATAAGTGGTAGCTTTTTTTCCTGTTAAAATACCGCTATAGGCGAGTGCAAAAGCTGCAACACAAACTGTTGCAATTATTTTGTGTTGACTGTTGAACGTATTAATAATATCAGATAATTCTTTGGAAAAGGCTTCTTCATAAAACCCAAACTCCTCAAAACCGCCTGGAATAGCTAACGCATCATATTCGTCTACACAAATATCTTTTAATAATACATCAACAGTTACAGGAACACCAAAAGTGCTGATAACAGTTTTTTGGAATCCACAAGTGATTACTTCAACATCATAATGATAATCATTTCTTGCCCATCCCATAACATCAACAAATACACTTGCTTCCAGTGTTTCAAAACCTTTTGCAAGGAATAAAAGTATCTTCATTTTTTTACCTCTCAATTCCGATTTATATTAGTAATAATTATATATCAAAGCCGTTGCATTGTCAATAGAAACGCTATAGCACTTTTAACTGAAAATCATAAGTGCTATGGCGAAAACTTCTTTATGAGTGTTTGTCTTAATTCGGGGAAGTTTTTTTGTGTGTCATATAGACATTATACCGCATATAATAATACAAACCACAAAAGGAGGTCGTTTTTATGTGCGGAATTGCAGGAGCGATAAGCTTTAAGGAAGATATGCGTGAGGATATGAAAATATATGAGAATATGCAACACGCACTTCTGAGGAGAGGTCCTGACCAAAGGGGCATTGTACTTACAAAGGAATCGGCTCTTATCCATACGAGACTTGCCGTTATAGATATTCCCAATGGCAGACAGCCCATGACTTTTGGAGATTTTACCATTGTATATAACGGCGAACTTTATAACACCAATGAAATACGCCTTGAACTTAAAGACGATTTTGAGTTTGAAACACATTCAGATACAGAAGTTGTACTTAAAAGCTATATAAAGTGGGGTGAAAAGTGCCTTGATAAATTCAACGGCATATTTGCATTTGCGGTATACAATCAGAAACAGAAAAAGCTTTTTCTTGCCCGTGACCGAATAGGTGTAAAACCTCTTTTCTATTACATGAATGAAAATAAGCTTATCTTTTCCTCGGAAATACCTGCACTGCTTGAACACCCCGACGTGCCTCACGAAATAGATGAGCAGGGTGTGGCGGAACTTCTTCTTATAGCTCCCGGACGAACTCCGTCATATGCTGTTATAAAGGGAGTAAATGAAGTACGTCCCGGCTGGTGCGGATATTATACGCCTGACGGTCTTGAACTGCATGAATACTGGAGACTCAAAGCCTATGAACTCCATGAAACTTTTGAACAGACAGCCGAACACGTCAGGGAGCTTGTTCTTGATTCCATACGCCGTCAGCTTGTTTCGGACGTTCCCGTTTGCACTTTTCTTTCAGGCGGACTTGATTCAAGTCTGATTTCTTCGGTTGCATCTTCCGAAATGAAAAAACAGGGTAAAATTCTCGATACATTTTCGGTTGACTACCGTGACAATGACAAGTATTTTCAGAAAAGTCACTTTCAGCCGAACAGTGACCCCGAATACATTCAGTGTATGGTTGATTATCTTGGTACAAATCATCACTGGACGGTTGTTGACACGCCTGAACTTGTAAACGCTTTATATGATGCAACGGAAGCACGTGGACTGCCCGGAATGGCGGACGTTGATGCGTCACTGCTTATATTCTGTCGTGAAATAAAAAAGTACGGTACTGTTGCATTGTCGGGAGAATGTGCCGACGAACTTTTCGGCGGTTATCCTTGGTACAGGGATAAGGATATAAGAATGACGGACGGCTTTCCGTGGGCTCAGAGTACTGATTACAGAAAGAATTTTCTTTGTGACTATTATGCGGAAAAGATAAACGCAGAAGAATATGTATACAGTGCTTATAGAAATACCGCCGACTATGCTATGAAATTACCGTCTGACAGTCCTCTTGAATACCGTATGAGAGAAATGACACAGCTTAATTTTCACTGGTTCATGCAGACTCTTCTTGACCGCAAAGACCGCATGAGTATGTACAGCGGACTTGAAGTGCGTGTGCCTTTCTGTGATTACAGAATAGCGGAGTATCTTTATAATGTGCCGTGGGAGTATAAGGACTATCAGGGCAGGGAAAAGGGTCTGCTCCGTGAGGCAATGAAAGAGTGGTTGCCAGACAAGGTTTTGTGGCGTAAAAAATCACCTTATCCGAAAACGCATAACCCTGCGTTTCTTGATGCAGTTACGGAAAGACTTTCCGCTGTCATGGAAGAAAAGGATAATATTCTGTTTGAAATTGTCAGACGTGAGGAACTTGAAAAACTTCTGCGTCATGAGGACCATGTGCAGTGGTATGGTCAGCTTATGAATTTACCACAGACAATAGCTTTCTTTATTCAGCTTGACCACTGGCTGAAACACTATAAAATAAAACTTATTTAATCAAATTATATTCATGGTTAAGCCTGTAAAAAAATTAGTTTGAATGTATTGACAAACAAAATTATTAGTGCTATACTTTATTAGGTGTTTTTTTAGGGAAAAACATAAATTTTCAAATAATTTTAAAAGAAAGGAGCAGGCTAACTGTGAGTAATTCAATGAATCCCGAATTTAAAATAAGAGAGGTAGCTGAACGAATTAGAGCCGTTCGAGAGTCAGTAGGTCTGACTTCTGAAGAAATGGCTGAAAAGACAGGTGTTTCCGTTTATGAGTATCTCGCATATGAGGGCGGTGCAAAGGATTTCAGCTTTACTTTTATTTATAAATTCGCAAACGCTACAGGCGTTGAAATAACTGACCTTATGGAAGGTGAAAGCCCGAAAATCTACAGTTACGACATAACAAGAAAGGGAGGCGGTCTCCCGATTGCCCGTCGTAAAGGTATGACTTATATGCGTCTTGCACCTAAGTTCAGAAACAAGATAGGCGAGCCGTTTATGGTTACAATTCCGTATGTTGACGAGCAGTTCCGTGTGCCTCACCCGCATACGCATGAGGGACAGGAACTTGACATAGTTGTAAGCGGTCAGCTTAAAGTAAGAATCGGTGAACATGAGGAAATTCTTAACGAGGGCGATTCCATATATTACGACAGCGGTGAACCGCACGACGAATGGGCAGTAGGCGGTAAGGAATGTAAATTCTATGCCATTGTGTTTGGTGTAAATCAGCCACACAATGCATTGCAGAATCTTGACCCCGTAATTCTTCCCGGTGTTACAAATTTCGACCTTGCAAAAGTTGAAAATCCTGTTATTGACAAGTTTGTAAAGACCGAAACTGACAAGGATGGTGCTTTGAAAAAGATAAGTTTCATGAATGAGGAAACTTTCAATTTCGGTTTTGATATAGTTGACGCTCTTGCCGAAAAAAGTCCTGACAAGACAGCACTTTTATATGTTTCCGACAGCATGGAGGAAAGAAAATTCACTTTTGCCGAAATTAAGAAGTATTCCAATATGACCGCTAATTATTTCCTCTCAAAAGGAATTAAAAAGGGCGATACCGTAATGCTCGTACTCAAAAGACATTATCAGTTCTGGTTCTCTATAATTGCACTCCACAAAATCGGTGCTATTGTAATTCCTGCAACAAATCAGCTTGTACAGCATGATTTCACATATCGTTTCAAAGCAGCCGATGTTAAGGCTATTGTATGTACAGGTGAGGGCGACGTTGCACATCAGGTTGAGCTTGCCATTGAAGAATGTGGCATGAACATAAAGACTATTATCGCAAACGGTGAGCGTGACGGCTGGGACTCCTTTGATAAGGAAATGTATGGTTTCAGCGATGTTTACGAACGTCCTACAGACCCCGAAATACTTTCGTGCGGCAGTGAGCCTATGCTTATGTTCTTTACTTCAGGAACTACAGGTTATCCGAAAATCGCTATGCACAGTCACAAGTATGCACTCGGTCATTTCATTACAGCACGTTACTGGCACAACGTTGACCCGAACGGTATTCATTTCACTATTTCCGATACGGGCTGGGGCAAGGCTCTCTGGGGTAAGCTTTACGGTCAGTGGATGAGCGAAACCTGTGTTTTCGTTTATGACTTCAACCGTTTTGACGCTCATAAAATACTTCCTATGTTCAAGAAGTACAACATAACTACTTTCTGTGCTCCTCCTACAATGTACCGTTTCTTTATAAAAGAGGATTTGTCAAAATATGACCTTAGTTCAATAAAGTATGCAACAGTAGCAGGTGAGGCACTCAACCCCGAAGTATATAATCAGTTCCTGAAGGCAACAGGCGTTAAGCTTATGGAGGGATTCGGTCAGACAGAAACAACTCTTGCTATCGGTAACTTTGTAGGAATGACCGCTAAACCCGGTTCAATGGGTAAGCCGAGTGTTCTTTATGATATAGATATTGTTGACCCCGACGGAAACAGTGTAAAGACCGGTGAAACAGGTGAAATTGTAATCAGGGTTAATGAAAATGTTCCTTGTGGTCTTTTCATGGAATATTATCGTGATGAAGAAAAAACAAAAGAAGTATGGCACGACGGTATGTATCATACAGGCGATACTGCATGGCGTGACGAGGACGGTTATTTCTGGTATGTGGGACGTGTTGATGATGTTATCAAGTCATCGGGTTACAGAATAGGACCATTTGAAATTGAAAGTGTTATAATGGAACTTCCTTATGTTCTTGAATGTGGTGTAAGTGCTGCTCCCGATCCTGTAAGAGGTCAGGTGGTAAAGGCTTCAATAGTTCTTACAAAGGGTACTGTCGGAACAGATGAACTCAAAAAGGAAATTCAGGACTATGTAAAGAAACATACCGCACCTTACAAATATCCGAGAATAGTTGAGTTCAGAGACGAACTTCCAAAAACTATAAGCGGTAAAATAAGACGTGTTGAATTAAAGGGTTAATCAATATATGACGGACGGCTTTTATGTCGTCCGTTTTTTCTTTAAAAACATGGATATGAATTATTTTTGACTTTTTTATTGTAATATAATCACTGAAAAATGGATAGATTAAAATGTATTATACTTATAGTAAAAGATTTTTTGTACAAATCGCAGAATTTTGTTGTGTAATATCACCAAAAATGTTAAAAAGTACTTTAAAAATTGGCTGAAATATGATAACATATGTATAGTAAAAGCAATTTTAAATGCGGAGGTGAGTTTATGCAACATATCATAAAATATACTGACAGAATAATTTCTGTGTTTATGGCATTGGTTATTACAACTTTATGTATGAATTTTCCTATGAAGTCAGCAGGAAGTGACGAACCAGATTTAAAGGAACTTGCAGAACAGGTAATAGTTCTTGTGAATGAAGCGAGGGCGGAAGAAGGTCTTGAACCGCTTTATGCCGTTCCTTATCTTTGCGATATGTCTTATGTACGTGCAAGGGAATGTATTTCTACATTCAGCCATGAACGTCCTGACGGAAGTATGTTTATTGATTTAGTTGATTACAGCCTTGTTCCGTGGGCAGCGTCTGCCGAAAATATCGCTGCCGGAATGAATACCGCAGAGGCAACTTTCAATCAGTGGAAAAATTCACCTAAACACTGGGCAGCGATTATGAATCCCACTTATACCCATATTGGTGTCGGTGTGGCTTATGAACCGAACAGCGATTATCAGTGGTACTGGGAACAGTTGTTTATAAAGCTTGATACCAATGTTTGTCCGTCAGGAGAATTGAGCGGACAGTATATTCCCGCAAAATATAAGATTGTTCCGAAAGCAGCAGGAGATTTGAACGGTGACGGTATTATTGATTCATTTGATTATGTTCTTCTGAAACAATATCTTGCAAAGGAAGTCACTTTTAATCCTCTTCAGACGGAAAGTGCGGATTTGCTTATGGACGGTGCAATAACATATTCTGATGCGGCTTATCTTAAAAAGTATATTCTCGGTGAGATTACCGAGCTTCCCGTAAAAATTTTCTGATTATATTGATTTTTTGCAATTAAAGGTGTGTTCATATATGAAAACGGCTGTTTTATGCAGTCGTTTTTATTTTGTTGTTATGTTATAATTTATTATTGGATAAATAAAAAAATTATGTCAGTATTTCAGTTGATATTTATTTAAAAATATGGTATAATTAATAAAATGTAAACTTTGAATTTCAAAATTGGTAAAGGAGGAAATAATATGCCTGAAATATGCCTTTTGGGAACAGGCGGAATGCTTCCGCTCAAAAACCGTTATCTTACAAGTCTTTACGCTGAATATAACGGAAAAGCCGTTCTTATAGACTGTGGTGAAGGTACACAGGTGGCAATTGCACAGCATGGTCTGAAAATGAGCCGTATAGAAACTATCCTTATAACTCATTGTCATGCCGATCATATAACAGGTCTGCCCGGACTGCTTCTTTCAATAGGAAACTGTTCACGTACAGAACCACTTGATGTATATATTCCTGAAAGTACTGAAAAAACAATCAGGAATCTTATGTCCGTATGCGGTGCATTGCCGTATGAAGTGCATCTGCACAGGCTTCCTGAAAGAAGTCCGACAGCTTTTACAGCCGATAAAATTGACCCCATGCTTATGATTTCAACCATTCCGCTTGAACACAGTGTTAACTGTCTCGGTTATAGACTCTCTCTTTCAAGAAAACCCGTCTTTGAACCCGATAAAGCTAAGTCACTTGATGTTCCCGTCAAGTACTGGAAAACGCTTCACAGTGGTTCAAGTGTAATACTTGACGACGGACGGACTATAAATCCGTCAGATGTTACGGGAGAAAATCGTCCGCCGTTAACTGTCACGTATATTACTGATACACTTCCGATTGATACTATAACGGAATTTGCAGAGGGTTCGGAGTTGTTTGTATGTGAGGGAATGTATGGTGATATTTTAAAGAAACAGTCTATGAACGATAAGGGACATATGCTTATGCAGGACGCTTGCAGAATAGCTTTGCAGGCAAAGGTAAAACGCCTGTGGCTTACTCATTACAGTCCTGCCGAAACAGACCCCGAATTATACAAAGAAGAACTCAAAAATATTTTTGAAAATGTGAGAATCTCACATGACGGAGATAAGTTGTCATTATGAAATCTGGATGGAAAACACTAAGAATCGGTGAATGCATTAATACTGTTGATATAAGAAATAAAAATCTTTCTGTAAACAGATTATTGGGTGTAAGTATAAACAAAACATTTATTGAGTCCATTGCAAATACTATCGGAACAGATTTTTCAAATTATAAAATTGTGCGTCGGGGACAATTCGCTTATGGACCTGTTACATCGAGAAACGGCGATAAGGTTTCAATTGCTTTACTTACAGAAAAAGAGTGTATAGTTTCAAGTTCCTATACTGTATTTGAAGTTATTGACACTGAGCAACTTCTGCCTGAATATTTAATGCTTTGGTTTATGCGACCCGAATTTGACCGTTTTGCTCGTTTTAAATCTCACGGAAACGTAAGGGAAATTTTTGACTGGCAACAGATGTGTAATGTTGAATTGTCTGTTCCGGATATTGAACAACAGAAAAAAATTGTTGATATATACAAAATCATAACGGACAGAATTTTTTTAAAAAATCGTATAAATAAAAATCTTTAACAGCAGGCACGGACGATTTTCAAGTCATGGTTTGTAGATTTTGAGCCATTCGGCGGTGTTATTCCTAATGACTGGCAGAAAACAACATTGGGAACGATAGCAAATATATACAGTGGAGAAAGACCAAAAGAGAAACTTACTGAAAAAAATTTTGAATTTTGTTTCCCTTTAGTTGGAGCATCGTCTGTTATGGGATATACAAATAAATATAATCATAACAATAAAATTCTTGTAATCGGACGTGTAGGCACACATGGGATAGTTCAAAAATTTAATAGTCCATGCTGGACTTCAGATAATACACTTGTTATAGAAAGTAAGTATTATGAGTTTATATACCAGATATTACAGCGTATTGATTATAAAAATATGAACCGTGGTTCTACACAGCCATTAATTACTCAAAGCGATTTGAAAAAAGTATCTGTTATTTTACCCCCTGAAAATTATCTTATAAAATTTGAAAAAATTTCAGATAGTTTGATGTATAATTTTGATTATAACAAAAAAGAAAATCAAAAGCTTTCTGCTCTTCGTGATATTCTTATTCAAAAACTGATGAACGGTGAAATAGATGTATCTGATATTAAAACCTAAATATGTATCCTGATATGCATTATTATGAGATTATTTGTATAAAATGACGTTATTTACATGATTTTATTACAGAAAAACGTCATAATCAACATATTATTATTAAAATAATTTTCGAAGTTTACAATTATATAAAAATAATGTTGGAATGAATATAAATTGTTGCAATTTTCGTGCATATGTGATATAATATTTGTATAAGTTTAACAATGTGAAGCATAAGCCTGCAAATGCTTCATATTTTGTTTAATGAGTGTTGCCTTTGATGTTGATTTTTTGTAGAATAATTATTGTTTTGTATGATGTATAATACTTTTAGTATAAAAGTTGGTGAATATTGATAAAAAATGACTGATTATTTATGGCAAAAAAGCGATTGAAAATTAACTTTTAAAATGTTATAATTGTTATTATTAAGGTGGCATAAAATATCCCCGACTAATAAATTAATCTTAATGGAGGTGGTTCTATGAAGAGTTTTTCCTATGTCGCTCAGGACGCAAGAGGCAGACAGCAGAAGGGCGTTATGAATGCCGAAAACGAACAGGAATTTCTTGAAAAGGCTAAAGAAAGAGGTCTGTACGTCAAGGACTTTAAGGAAAGCGATTCAACCAACGCAAAATCAATCTACAAGTTCAGTACCAAGGAGCTTACATTCTGCTGTCGTCAGCTCAGTGCTATGCTTACTTCCGGTCTTACGCTTGTAAAGGCAATCGATATCCTCACAAAAGAACAGGAAAACGAAAAAGCCAAAGCCATATGGCAGGACATTTATGAAAATGTTCAGAAAGGTGAATCTTTTTCATCTACTCTCGAAATGCACGCAGGTTCATTTCCGGATTTCCTTATCTCAATGGTAAGTGCAGGCGAAACCAGCGGTTCACTTGATGTAATCATGACCCGTATGGCAGACCATTACAATAAGGAAGGAAAGCTCAAGAATACAGTAAAGAGTGCAATGGTTTATCCTGTTATACTTCTTGTTCTCTGTGTTGTTATTGTTATATTCCTTTTTGCTTTCATCATGCCGACTTTCATCGATATGTATGAAGACCCCGAAACCATGCCTGCCCTCACAAAAATGATGGCGGCTATATCTGATGTTATCCAACATAAGTGGTGGTTGCTTATCATAATAGCAGCCGGAATTTTCTTCGGTGTAAGGTATGCACTCAAAGTTCCTAATATCAGACTTAAATTTGACCGTCTTATTCTTAAAGGTCCGGGCTTTGGTCCTCTTATTACCAAAATTTACACGGGACGTTTTGCACGTACCCTCTCGTCACTTTATTCAAGCGGTATTCCTATGGTTGAATGTTTACAGAGAGCTTCTGCCGTTCTCGGAAATTCATATGTTGACGAAAAATTCGTTGAAGTCGTTGACGAGGTAAAACAGGGTGAAACCCTTTCAAATGCAATCACAAGGTCTGAAATTTTTGAAAATATGTTCTGCTCTATTCTTTACGTAGGTGAGGAATCAGGTGCACTTGATTCAATTCTTGAAAAAACTTCAGATTATTATGAAGAAGAATCCGACGCAGCCGTACAGCGTCTTGTAAGCATGGTAGAGCCTATTCTTCTTATCTTTATGGCTGTTATCATTGGTCTTGTTGTTTGTGGTATTTACCCCGCACTCTACGGCTCATTCGACTCTATCGAAAACGAATAATTCACGGAAAGGTGGAAAGATAAATGCTTTCATTTGATATTACCGACAGAAATATACGAGTAGTTAAGGGCGTTGAAAGCAGCGGAAAAATCAAAATCAGTTCGGCTGCAACTCTTAATATTGACGAGGAACTTATTGTAAACGGTCATGTTAAGGACGTTCCGAATGTTGCTACACTTATAAACGGAATACTTAAAAAGAACAAAATGCCTGACAAGGAAGCAATTGTCAGCATCTCGTCAAATCTTACGATTTTCAAGGAACTTGATGTGCCGAAAGTCAAGATTACTGATATGCAGAAAACTGTAAAGCAGCAGATGCTTACAGAGCTTAATCTTGATGATACATACAGCGTTTCCTACATTATAGTGGGAGACGGCGAGGGCGATACATATAAGGTTCTTGCAACCGCCTGTCCTTACGAAGTTATAAACAGCTATCGTGAAATGTT
The DNA here is from genome assembly GCA_002362175.1 of Ruminococcus sp. UBA3280. GTDB lineage: Bacteria > Bacillota > Clostridia > Oscillospirales > Ruminococcaceae > Ruminococcus. Next base: position 14,044 of record DETU01000075.1, on the reverse strand, counting down.
CAAACTTCTCGGCATTTCACTCAGGTCTGTAATGATTGGCTGTAATTGTATCACAAAGGTTCTTCTTGCCGATACAAAGATAAAGTCAAAAATGCCTCTCCTTGCCGTTCAGATTGACAATAACTTCATTTCACTCAACCTCTATGAAGCAGGTCAGCTTTCATTCTCACGTTTTGCTTCAATCGACCCTGCCGATTACAACTATTCCGACGATTATGTATTTGAAGCAGTAAATGAAAATATCTTCCGTATGCTTCAGTTCCACAGAAGCCGTAATACCGGAGAAGTCATTGAAAATATCATTTTCTATGGTGATACACACGACTATGTGAGACTTACAGACGAACTGGAAAAGCTTGATCTCAATACAAGTCTTATCAATGTTCCTCCGCAGATTCATGGACACGAAAATCTTGAATTTTCTCTTTATGCCAACGCAATCGGTGCTATGTTCAAGAGAAACAAGGACACTGAAAAAATCAATCTTCTTGATACTGATTTCAGTTCCGCAGTAAAGAACAGAGTCGCAAATGAAAATGCCGGAAATTATTTCATTCTCGGTGCATTGGCTGTTTCGGTTTTTGCCGTTGCAGGTATATGGGGTGTTCTCACAGTAAAGGACAACGGTATTCAGGACGATATTCAGGTTTGTCAGGACTATATTGAAAGTCCCGAGACAGCAAAGAAAATAAAATATCTTGAAAGACTTGAGGGAATCAAGGAAAAAGTTGATACTTATAACATCACAATGACAAATGCTCATGACGCTTTCTTTTCTCAGCCTATTATCAATGGTGAAAAGTATGACCTTGTTGAAGAAACACTGAAAAGTACGGCAGAAGAATTACAGGTAACAAACGTTAAGATTGCTATTCCGAAATATCTTGACGGTCAGCTTTCATTTACAGTTGAATGTGACTATAACAACGGTGCATATCAGGAACTCCCGGCAGCACTTGTTGCAAACCTGCTTGAAAAGGACGAATTTGACAATGCCGCATACAGCGGATACCGTCTTAATCAGGTTCTTATTTCAAAAGATGCAGAACCTGAAACTCACGTACTGTTTGATGTTACTATGAGAGTAAAGGGAGAACAGAGTGCATATCACCCTGAAGAAACCGAAGCTGAAGAAGATACAGAAGAATAAGGAGGCTGATTAACATGAAACTGAATTACAGAGAAAAGGTTATGCTCGGTATTTTAATTGCCGTTGTATTTCTTCTTATCGGATTTTTCCTTCTTATCAAACCTAAGAGTGAAGAAATAAAAGAAGATGAGAAAACATTAGCTACAAAACAGTCCGAACAGGCAGACCTTGAAGCAAGAATAGCAAAGATTGAACCCCTTAAAGACGGTATTGATGCAGTATATGATGAAACTACCAAGCTGACTGCTGATTTCGTTCCGATTGGTGACATAAACGAAACACAGAAACTTGACCAGTATATGCAGCACCTCGCAGAAGAAGCAGGTGTCCGCATTGATGAACTCAATGTATCATATCCGAAAGAAGAAGAACTTGATTATTATTACCTCGAATATGAGGACCTTGTTTCAGATATGCGTGAATCTGCTGACCTCAACGGCGGATATGCGGAATCATATGGTGAAGTTTTTGCAGAACAGAATTCACTTAAAGACCGAAACGTTGAAACTCTTATCCAGACACAGTACGGCATAAGAGTTACAGGTACAAGAGAAGCTGTATGGAAATATATGAAGGCTGTTGAAGAACTTAAGAAGACTCTCCTTATAAATCAGGTTGATATCATAGATTATTCTTTTGGTGAGAACAGAAAGGAAGCAGAACAGCAGACATCTCAGGAAAGTACAGAAGAACCGACAGTTACAGACGAAAGCGGGGAACCTGCTACAGACGCAGAAGCAGGAGCTGAAACGGAAACAGAAACTCCCGAGCCGACACCTGCTCCGGAAGAACTTACTATTGATAACTCAAACACATCTTCAGTACAGATAGTAATCAGTTTATATTCAGTTTATGATATGCAGAAGCCTAATACAGATGAATAATAAAATGTTCGCTGAGTTATTAAAAAAGAGAAATATAACTTGAAAGGCGGTAGAAATTATGAAAACTGAGAAAAAACGAAGTTTTAAGGGTGCAGTGCTGATTACAGTCGTATCGGTAATGTCACTTCTGATAGTTTTTCTTACAAGTACTCTGGTACTTGCCACAGCAGCAAATAACAGAGCCCACAAATCATATTCGTCATCACAGGCTAATTATACTGCGAGAACTGCTATTGACAGTATTCTTAAAGCTGCAACTGAAGATGAGAGTTTCGGAAATGCTATAGCGTCTCTTACATCAGGCGGTTTTGATGTAGATATTACAATGGATTCAACATCTGCCGGCATGGGCAAAATCACAAAGGCAAGAGTAGCGTATGCAGGTTCAAGAGATTATTATGATTCTTCAGAAAATGAATGGGTTTCAAAAGACCTTGTTTCAATTACGGCTGATGTATTATACGGCGGTGAAACAAAGACAGTAACCGCCTATGTTCTCAAGAATCCTCCGTCAAGCGTAACCAATCCGGGCGGCGGCGGCGGTTTTGTAACCGTTGGTTCTGCGGTTGTATCAAACCACACCAACTCTTTCGGCGGTACATATCTCGGTATCGGTCTCGGAAGTGGTGGCAGAGTTTACCAGCAGAATAATCCGGCACTTCCTGCACCGTTTGATGATGTTTCACTTAATCAGAAGCTTTATCTTAATGTTAAAGACGGTGTAAGCTATTCATATGATGCAGAGGGTAAACCTTTTTATTCACCCGAAGCTGACCTGAATGACGGTAATGCAGATAATGATATTATGGTTAGTTATTATACAGGTAACGACCACACCATTGAAGCACCATTCGTTATAAACGGAAGTCTTGTTGTAAATACAGAAACAGAAATCCTTTTCCCTACAAAAGGCTCGGGAATGGCTGTATGGGGAAATATGGACGTTCAGAACAGTAGCTTTAAAGTTTCTTCTGATACGGTAAACAATAACAATGCAGTTTCTTTCAATCAGGAAATAACAAAATTTCAGGATATTCCCTATATTTATGTTGACTCTCTTCTGAAATTCAACAATCAGACAGTAGGTGACTCAAATCTTCCACTTAATATCTTCTGCGGTTCAATGAACGCACAGCAGAACGGAGTTAATCTTTATGCAAATGTATATTGTCAGGATACCGACAAAACTTCAGTAATCGGTAATACAAATACTACACTTCATGCATGGAGCAATTCTGTTCTCAACGGAACAGATACCTATCTTGGTTCACAGACTTCAGGTAATTTCTATACAAAGGGAAGTCTTGAGGTAACAGGCAATGGTGCTTCAATTGCAGGTAATCTTTTTGTGGGTCAGAATCTTACGGTTAACGGTAATCTTACTGTTGATAAAGATATTGTTGTAGAGGGAAATCTTACCGTAAACGGTAAAATTAAAACTACAGGCAACATTGTTGTAAGCGGTGACCTTACAGTTAGTGATTCAAGTGATATAGAAGACGGATTTGCATCTATCAATGTTGACGGAGCGGTAAACGGTACAAAGAATATCACAGGAACACAGAATATGCGTACTGATATCTCACTTGTAACTGTTACAGAACCTACACTCGTATTCGTTAAAAATGCAGTATTTAAAGACAACTGGGGTAATGTTGACAATAATAAGCGTGATGCATGGTTTGACAAGAGTATACTTGATGATGCTGATATAGGATTAGGCATAGTTATTACTGAAGAAGATACTTATTACGATTTACATGACTATGTAATGAGTGACCCGAATGATTTGACTATTACCGATAAATCAGGATATTTTGCAAATCACAGCTGGGAAGTTTCAGGTACACAGACTCCTAAGGATAACGGTGTATATGAATATCAGGACGCAGACGGAAATACTGTTTCCGGAGCTGATATGTATACATTGTCTGACCTTCAGTACAGAGGAAAGGTTATTCAGTCAACCACTACTTATAAAACTCTCAGTAATGCAGTTACTTTCCCGAAAGAAGCAGAAAAATCTGTAATACTCGGATTTGAGGAAATCGGAGACGGTACGCCTATTGAGGTTTCAAAGGTAATTAAGACTGTTGACGAAATCGAACAGAATTATAACTTTGATTCAGATGCTACTATTACCAAAATTCCTGTAAACAACGGTGTACGTTCAGCTGTTGAATCAACTGTATACCACAACTATGATGTTCCCGACGAAATTACACAAAGCTGTACTCTTTCAGGTTCAGGTTTCAACAAGACAATCTATATAAAGAATACTTCTTCAAATAATATCTGGGTTAAACTTGAAAACTTCAGCATGGAAGCAAAGGACTTTGATGATTATGGTATAATTTACGATGATTCTGCTCCCAACTGCGGAAATCTCATACTCTTTATTGAGGGTGATGCAACACTGAATAAGGGCAGAATTATGACAAAATCGTATTATGACCTCATAAGAAGCGGTAATCCTTTACAGATAGCAACAAACGATGACCTTTATGTGTCAGGTGTTACAAAGGTTACAAACCCGAAAATCAAGATTTATTCCGAAATGGCAGAATATGACGCAGTCGGTAACATCACTTCACAGCCCTCTCTTACACTGACAAACAATTCAATTGTTACTGCTATGATTGAAGCACCTTATCTTGCTTTTGACCTTAAAACAGCTGCAACCGTATCAAATCAGACTTTCTACAACGGAGCTGAAATCAATGGCAGACCCGGTTCGGCAGATAATATAGGTGTAATAGGTGTTCTTAACGTTGCAAAGGCAGAAGGACAGAATAACTGGACGTTCCTTTATACTCCCGACAGTTCAGGTTATTTACCGCCTATAACACCTACTCCTACTTCAAACAGTTTTGTTATTACCTATTATGAAGGCTTTTAACGGAGGTGCGATATGAAAAATGAAAAAATAAAAAAATCCCGTAAAAAGCGTGGTATGACTCTTATTGAAGTTATTATCTCCATTGCGGTTATGGCGGTTCTTGCACTTCTCCTGACGACAGTCGGTGTTACAATTGACAATTACCGTAAAGACACAAAGGCAAGAAATGAAAAAATTGCACTTGAAGGTCCGTCCGCCGAACTTCAAAGCAGAGATACGCCTACTTCTTCAAATATGGGTAAACAGATTGATGATGATTTTAAAATTACTGTCAGCGGAAGCGGAAACACTGTTGATATAAGCGGAAAACTTTACAGCACAAGCGACGAGCTGACTGATACCGGGACTGTTGATTCTGAAAATGTTCCTATTTATGACGGAAATACAAAAGGACATTTCAAGTTTGTCTACATTCAGCCATAGGAGGTAAAAGCATGAAAAGCAAAAAAAATCTTAAAGGCTTTACTCTTGTTGAGTTAATCGTTGTTATGGCTGTGTTCGGACTGATTATGCTTGGTGCTATGAGGTTTCTTGACCCTGTAAGCAGAATGATGAAAGGTGCGTCATTGCAGGAGGCAAATTCCGCTACTGTTGATAATATAAAGCGTTATATGGAAGGCACACTGCGTTATGCAAATGCTGTGTATGTCCATAACGGCGACCTTAAATATTATGATGTAAGCGGATGTCACCTGATTGACCCTTCAATGTCTGAATCCGCACGTCAGCAAAAGGCGGTTGAGGATTTTGTGGATTCCTGTTTCACAAACCGGGTTGACAGTTCAAATGACCCTATAAGCGGTCGTGCTTATGTAATGAAAATAAATAATGATGACCAAGGTAAAATTACAGAAAGTACATTTGATTTTACAGCAGGGTATAATTATGATGACTGGGATTCTTCAACAGGTGACTGGACTGATACAAAGATACATAATTGCAGTGTATCGGCTGTAACAATTGATGAACCTGTCATAAATGAAGCTTATTACAGTAATTATTCTATCTTTGCATCAATTGGATATAATACGGTTGATGTTATTCATAGCGGTGATGTAAGTTATGCACTTCCTGCAAAGATAAAAGATGACCAGTATTTCGGACGTATAGTTCCAGTTGGTTCTTATGGATTTTCTCCGAGTATGTTTTCATTTACTTTTGTAACATACAAAAACAATGACGGTGCTGACCAGTATCACAATGTTATTGACGGAGAACACGTATTCGGTTCACCTTATTCTTCCGCAAATGCTTCACTCGCACTCCTTAACATTAATTCTGCATTCGGCGGAGATTACCGTGCAAATCTTGACTACTATCCGGTAAGACGAAACGGAAACGGCTATTCACCGACAGATATGGTTGATGATAATGGTGATACAAAGTGGGATTATTTACACTCCTCTGCATCATCTGATTATTTCATTGCACAGGACGTAATCAACGAAGCAGGAGGAAATAATATTTATATTATATATACTCTTCCTTAATTGAATAAATAAAAACAGGCAGCAGTTTAAAATGCTGCTGCCTGTAATTATTTCTGTTGCTTTTTTACTGAATCGGAGCGGTCAGTAAACCGAGATACCATTGTGCTATGTCATTTCCCCATAATGCTCCTATTGCTATGCCGATTGACAGATAAGGACCAAATGCAAACTTTGATTCTCCTGAAACTAATTTGTTTATAAGTCCTGCAACGGCGGCAATTACTATTCCCAGTAATGCTGAAACGATAACAGCTTTTGTTCCGAGGTAAGCACCGGCGGCAATCATAAGAAGCGTGTCTCCGAGTTCAATGGCACGGAAATCTTCCTCATACTTCTTTCTTATGAAAATTCGGCTTACTTCACCGATAATGAAAAACGGTACGCTTATAATAAGCGAGCCTATAATTCTCTGTTCCAAAGAAGCCTGATTTGTGAAAATCAGCGACGGGATTACAAGCAATGCGATTAAACCTAAAATTCTTTCGTCAATTTCCATTGTATCCCAGTCCATGAATCCGACTACAACGAGCAGTGACATTAGAACACAGGTTATTATGGATTCAGCATTGATGTCATGAACGTAAAATGTAAGTACAAAAAGAATACCGTTCAGGCTTTCAACAATCGGATACCTCGGAGAAATTTTTTCCCCACAGCTGTGACATCTGCCTTTCAGTGCAAGCCAGCTGAAAACGGGTATCAGGTCTCTTGCCCTGATTTTTGTACCGCACGTCATGCAGTGCGACGACCTCTTTATAAGAGATTCATCACGTGGAAGTCTCAGAATTACAACATTCAGAAAGCTTCCCACGCTTATACCTATTAAAAATATTACGGCGTAAAACGATATTTTGAAAAGTGGTGACACAAATTCGTCGTGAAGCATATCTTTGAATTCACCCATTGTTTTACCCTCCTTTACATTAAAATACTGACATATTTTATTATAACATAAATTCAGGAAAATTCAAGTAAAATTTAAAAGTTTGTTTTCATAA
>DETU01000075.1:5683-6396 GCA_002362175.1 Ruminococcus sp. UBA3280 | reverse complement strand
TCATAAATGTCATATTTTATATTATGAAAACTTGCTTTAGAAATAAAGAGCGGAGGTTTTTTATGAGAAATGAGAGAATAGGCGATTATCTTGTCAGACAGGAACTGCTTAGTCAGGAACAGCTTATGAAAGTTCTTGAGGCTCAGAAAGAGTCCAACGGTTCAAAGATGTTCGGTGACGTTGTTGTCGAACTCGGCTTCATGTCCGAAGTGAATTTCACTAAGGCACTTGCCGGAAAAATGAGGGTACAATATGTTGACCTTGATGCTGTTGAAATCAGTTCTGAAGCAGTCAATAAAGTCCCTGAAGCACTTGCAAGAAAGCATACCGTAATTGCTATTGCAATTACCGGAAAAAGACTGACAGTAGCTACAAATGACCCTGTAAACTTTATTGTTTTTGAAGAGATAAAGGTTACTACGGGTATGGACTGTATTCCTGTACTGGCAACTAAAACGGCTATAAACAAGGCTATAGGCAAAAACTATTCAATGCAGAACGTTGACAGCGTTGTTGACAGCCTTGTGGCTATGAACGGTGGAGATAACGGCAACATGGAGGACGAAGAGTCCAAAGACAGAGTTGAAAGTGCTCCTATCGTTAAGCTTGCTACCACGATTATTGAAAACGCTTACAGAGCAGACGCAACCGATATTCATATTGAACCGTTTAAAACATATACAAGAATACGTATCCGTGTAAACGGCGACCTT
>DETU01000075.1:0-5395 GCA_002362175.1 Ruminococcus sp. UBA3280 | reverse complement strand
TATCCGTGTAAACGGCGACCTTGTTGAACTTATGAACGTATCAAGTGCTGTTCACAGTGCGTTGACTACACGTCTTAAACTTATAAGTGGTATGAATATCGCTGAAAAGAGAGTCCCGCAGGACGGTCGTTTCACTCAGGTTGTAGACGGAACAACGCTTGATGTCCGTGTGTCCTCGCTCCCGATGGTAAACGGTGAAAAGATAGTTATACGTATTCTTTCAACGGGTCAGATTGCACTCCGTAAAATTACCGACCTCGGTATGTCGGATTACAACTATCAGCTTTTTGAATCAATGCTCCGTGTTCCTCACGGCGTTATCCTTGTAACAGGTCCTACCGGTTCAGGTAAGACAACTACCCTTTATGCCGCACTCGGTGAACTTGCAAAGCCTAACGTAAACGTTATCACAGTTGAAGACCCTGTCGAAAAAGCTATTGACGGAATCAATCAGTGTCAGGTTAACACAAAGGCAGGTATGACCTTTGCCGCCGCACTCCGTTCAATTCTCCGTCAGGACCCTGATATTGTTATGATAGGTGAGATGCGTGATACGGAAACCGCAGATATCGGTATCCGTGCCGCTATCACAGGTCACCTTGTACTTTCCACACTTCATACAAATGATGCTGCTTCAACAGTTGTCCGCCTTATTGACATGGGCGTTGCCGCTTACATGGTTGCCACTTCCCTTATCGGTGTTATCGCACAGCGACTTATAAAGGTTCTTTGTCCTGCCTGTAAAACACCGAGAATTTCCACTGAAGAAGAAAATGAACTCATGGGAATCGACCAGTCAATTCAGATTTATGACCCCTGCGGTTGTCCTGAGTGCAATAATACAGGCTACAGAGGAAGAACCGCTATTCATGAAATTATTCACTGTACCGCCAAGGTTTCGCAGATTATTGCGGCAGGCGGCGGCAAGGAAGAAATTGAAGAAGCAGCAAGAAACAACGGTACAAAGCTTCTCCGTGACAACGCCGCAGAACTCGTTGTCGCAGGTCAGACTTCTATCGATGAACTTGTAAGAACAACATTCTCAGTATAATTAAAAATATAATCAGGGAGGTTATAATAATGGGAATAATTGAAATCAACAGAATACTTGACGAGGTACGTCTTTTAGGCTGTTCAGACCTTCATTTTACATACGGAATTGCTCCTGTTGTACGTCTTAACGGTTCTCTCAGAACCATGCGTTCACAGTATCCTGAAATGGACGAAGAAGAAATACTTGATGTCGTTCATCAGATGACCAACGAAACACAGCAGACCAGTGTAAACAATCACCATGATACAGACTTTTCTTTTCAGACAAGAAGCGGTTACCGTCACCGTGTAAACGTTTACTTTCAGAAAGGCAAGCCCGCAATTGCTATCCGTTTGCTAAGAAATGATATTCCTACACTTGAAGATTTGTCATTGCCCCCGATTCTTGCGGATTTTGCAATGCGTCCACGTGGTCTTATACTTGTAACAGGTCCTACCGGTTCAGGTAAGTCAACAACCCTTGCAGGAATGATGGATTTTGTAAATCTTAACAGAAGTGCCCATATTATTACGGTTGAGGACCCCATCGAGTACGTTCACGAACATAAAAGGTGTATGATAAATCAGAGAGAAATAGGTGACGACGTTCCGAGTTTTGCCCTTGCTCTCCGTGCCGCTCTCCGTGAAGACCCCGACGTTATTCTTGTGGGAGAAATGCGTGACTTTGAAACGATTCAGGCAGCCGTAACCGCAGCCGAAACAGGTCACCTTGTTATGAGTACACTTCATACAACAAGTGCGTCCGATACTATTAACCGTATTATCGACGTTTACCCCGAACATCAGCAGAATCAGATTCGTACACAGCTTGCGAATAACCTTGTAGCCGTTATTTCTCAGACTCTCATTCCGAAAAAAGACGGTACGGGACGTATCGCCGTTCAGGAAATTCTTAACGTTACCGACGCTATCGCCGCAATGATTCGTGACAATAAAATTCACCTTATTCAGTCGGCTATTCAGACAGGTAAACAGTCGGGAATGCAGTCGCTTGACATGGAACTTGCCCGTCTTGTTCACGGCGGTGTTATCGGAGAAGTCGACGCTCTTGAAAAATGTCTTGACAAACAGGAATTTTATCGTTTCCTCGCCCAGCTCGGAGGAGCTCCGAAACAGTAATATTTCAGGACGGACAGATTTTTGTCCGTCCTTTTTGATATGTATTTACAATCAGTATAAAATAATTTTGATATTTTAATTTATTTACATATGATTGTGCAAATTGACGAAAAATACAAAAAAAATTGCTGCTTTAATGCTTGTATGTAAAAATTGACCGACGATAAGGATTTTTTTTCAGAAAGTGTTGACATTTTATGAATTAAGTGCTATACTATTATTACAGGAAAAGGGTCAGGGAAAAATACATTTAACTTTAATTTAATGACTGTATTGTCGCATAGTACATAACTAAAACAAATAGTATATCCCTACCATACATTAAAGTGCCGGTGACGGTTCGGCACAAAAAATTTTATTAAGGAGGTTTTCTCTTATGAAAACAACTAAGAAAAAGGGTTTTACTCTTATTGAGCTCATCGTTGTTATTGCTATCATCGGTGTTCTTGCTGCTATCCTCGTACCTTCAATGCTCGGATATGTAAAGAAGTCCAAGATTCAGGGTGCTAATACAGAAGCTTCTACTCTCGGAAAGGCTGCTAACTCAGCTGCTACAGAACTTGATGAAGAAGATGCAATTATTGTTGATGGTTATCATAATTTTTCTAAGACAGACGCTACAGAAATATCTGATGCTACTGAAATTGCAGAAGCAATCAAGCCTTTCTTCAATGAAATTGACAACATTGATGCTTGTGTAGGATTTAAAGACGGTGCTTGCGTAGTTGCTTCTGTAAGAAGCGGTAAGTATTATGGTACATGGCCTACATTCTATACAGCAAAGAACTGGGGCGAAGGCGACCATTCAGACCCCGGAAGCTGTCAGGCTGCTTGTGAAGCTGTTGTAGCTGATGAATCAAAAGGATTAGATGACCCGGCTGCTTAATAGCTATTCTTTATTTAACTAAACTAATAAAATCTCTCTCTTTATGAGAGAGATTTTTTTGTAAAGGAGGACTTTTTTTGGATAACGATACAAAACACGTTCTTACTATACTGGGATTTGTCTGCTGTTTTGGTGCGGGTTATTTTGCCTGTAAGGCTGAAAATAAGGATATTCTTAAAATGGGCGAAAAATTTTCCGCAGTTACAAGAATTGAAAACACTCTTGACGGAAAAGAAAATATAACTTTTGAAAATGAGGAAAAAGCTGTTGAAAGTGCAGTAAACGCCTATTATTCTGAATCAAGCGACAAATATCTGAAATATGAGTCGGACAGCGAAAACGGTGAAGAAATTCAAGAAGAAAAGTACGAATATACCAATACTTATAAAATGATTGGCGATATATGTTATATTAATTCCGCTCACTTCAATCTTGACGGGGTTCAGGGATTTGAACACGCTTTCAAAGATTGTCCCGAAGCAGAGGGCTTTATAATAGACCTCAGAAACAATATGGGCGGATATACAAGCTACAGTACAAGTGCATTGGGACATTTTCTCGGTAATTGTGATATTGGTATGTATCATTATAATGACGGCAGAAAACAAAACATTTCTATCGGAATGACGGAAAAAAAGACCGATAAAAAAGTGGTGATTCTCGTTAACGAAAAGACGGCAAGTGCGTCTGAAATATTTGCGTCTGCTATGAAACAGTTCTATAAAGATGCTGTTATTCTCGGTTCTCATACCTATGGGAAAGGCGTTTTTCAAGTTCCGACAGTGACGGAAAACAGCGAACAGATAAGCTATACAGCAGGTTATTATACTATCGGAGACTGGCAGTGCTATGACGGTATCGGATTTGACCCCGATATAGAACTTGAAATGAAATATGACCCCGATATTATATGTACAGACGATGATGTACAGCTTAATAAAGCTGTTGAACTTTTTAACAATTAACTTTTGTTTCAATCGTTTTTTAGTTGGTATTATACAAAAAAATGCTTGTGTTATTTTGTTTTTTGTGATTGGAGATATTGACAAATTGTGAACAAAATGCTATAATACCATTAAAGGAGGGTATGATATGAAAAGAAAATTAAAAGGATTTACTCTTATTGAAATTATTGTAGTTATTGCTATTATCGGTGTACTTGCTGCTATTTTAGTACCCTCAATGCTGGGGTACGTCAGAAAATCAAAGATACAGGGTGCAAATACTACCGCAAACGCTCTGCACAAGGCTGTTTCGTCCTATGCTACAGACCTTGACATTGAAAATCTTTATTTGCCCGAAGGTATTCACTCTATTTCGGACGGAAGTTGTACAGAAGCCGAAGAAGTGAATCTCGGCGAATTTGCAAAGGACATAAAACCCTATTTTTCGGAGATTGAAAAGGTTGATGCCGCTTTCTATATCAATGACGGTCAGTGTGTTGCCGTTAGTATCAAAACAGGAAGTTATTACGGAACATATCCGCCGTTCCTTACCGCTAAAAACTGGGACCATTATTCAGATGAACTTACCGATAAGGAAGCTGTTATTGAGAAAGTATTACAAGTGAACGACATTGAAGTTGACTGATACACTTATTTCGGTGAAAACTGGTGAAATGCACTAATTTTCACCGTATTTTTGTACATTTACAAACGGAAAAATCATTGACAAACTGTGAATAAAATGGTATAATATTTTTAAAGATTGGAGGTTTCGGCTGATGAATAAAAAATTAAAAGGTTTTACTTTAATGGAGCTTATTGTTGTTCTTGCTATTATCGGAATTCTTACGGCTATTTTTATACCTTCGTGGATGAACTGGATTTCTACATCTAAAGTGAGAAAACAGAATAATAATGCCCGAGTAATTTTTAATGCTGCTCAGACGGTGGTTCAGGATTATAAATTCAGGGAGCGTAAAATGGCAGACGTCGATAAAATTGTAGGTAGCGGTGAGTTTTACTTTTACTGGGACGGAAATAACGGCAATGCTACAAAAAACGGTAGTACTGTGGATAGCAGTGAGTTTGCACGTCAGTTAAACAGAATGTACGGAGACGCTCATGAAACTGCATATAGAATTTATGTAGATAATTATATGGTTCAGTCAGTTGTTTCGGCATCAGGTAATACAAACCGAAATAAAGGCTCGTATCCGACCAAGCAGGAAGAACGCAATAATACAGATGTTCAAAATTTTGACATGAGTACTATTGTACTTAACCCCTAACGTTTGGCAAAATTCGACAAAAAACATAATAAAATAACGAAAAAGATAGTAAACCCTGATTGTTGACAATCGGGGTTTTTTGTGATATAATGATAAAGCTGTCA